>JADMKR010000275.1 GCA_015478765.1 Flavobacterium sp. | reverse complement strand
AACCATAGTACCGGTTATGAAAGAATTTAAAGCACATTTCTCATTAAAACGATAAGCCCCATGAATTTTAAAAAGAAGTATCTATTATTACTAACGTTTTTTATATCCCAATTCGCAATTTCCCAGGAAGGCGTAGCGGTATATTCCGATTATCTTTCGGATAATTATTACCTGATTCACCCGTCTATGGCGGGAGCAGCCAACTGTGCAAAATTGCGACTTACTGCACGTAAACAGTGGTTTGGCGTTGAAGACGCCCCGCAAATGCAAACAGCTAGCTTTAATGGTAGCATTGGTGAAAGATCAGGCGCAGGTATTATCATTTTTAATGATAAGAATGGTTATCATTCGCAAAAAGGGGTGAAGCTAACATACGCTCACCACATTATGTTCTCCCGCGATGCAATCGACCTGAACCAGCTTTCGTTTGGTATGAGCGTGGGACTGATTCAGAGTGCGCTGGACGAATCCACTTTTTTAAATTCCGGCGATTTTGACCCCAATATTAGCGGATATCAACAAAAGGATTCCTACTTCAACATAGACATAGGAGCGTCTTACAATTACCTGGATTTTTATGCCCACCTTACAGTAAAGAATGCGATCGAAACGCGACGTGATATCTATACCGAATATGAATCGGATAACCTGCGCAAAGTCCTTTTAAGTGCGGGATACGTATTTGGCGATGCAGAGCGATTACTATGGGAGCCTTCCATAATGTTCCAAATGGTGGATCAGACCAAGGAAAAATCGATCGATGTCAACTTGAAAGTTTATCGTGATTTAGAATTCGGTCGACTTTGGGGCGGACTATCTTACCGTCGAAGTTTAGATGCTGCACAGTTTACGGACGGAAATGGCGTAAGCGAACAAAGCTTACAGTATATAACGCCTTTTGTAGGTGTTAATTATCGGAACTTTATGTTTGCATACACCTACTCAGCAGTGACAGGTGCTGTCAAATTTGACAATGGAGGATTTCACCAGATTACACTTGGTATTAATCTATTTTGCAAGCGAGAGAAGTATCACTGTGATTGTCCTGCAATCAACTAAAAATATCAGTCCCGTTAACGCGGGACTTTTTTATTATGATTATAAAAACTGTTAACGGGAATAGTCCTCATATCCCCAGTGATTGTTTCGTAGCAGATAATGCTACGATCGTCGGGGATGTTATTCTAGGAACCGAGTGCAGCATTTGGTTTAATGCGGTACTCCGGGGTGACGTTCACTCTATCAAAATTGGTAATCGGGTGAATATTCAAGACGGAGCCGTCGTTCACTGTACTTATCAGAAACACGGAACCTACATTGGCAATAATGTATCTATTGGCCACAACGCCATTGTTCATGGCTGTACGATACATGACAATGTATTGGTAGGTATGGGGGCAATTATTATGGATGGATGTGTGATAGAAAGCAATTCGATCATTGCGGCGGGAGCCGTGGTAACGCAGAATACGCGCGTTCCTTCGGGTAGTATTTTTGCCGGTGTTCCGGCAAAGTTGGTAAAGCAGATTAATGAATCTGATTTTGCAGGTGAGATAGACCGTATCTCAACCAACTATGTCATGTACTCGGGATGGTTTAAAGAACCGGACAGCACACCTTAAAAATCTAAATGTTGGATATTCATACTTGGTCCCAGGATCGAACGAAGCACTGTAGTTTCTTTATTTGTGAAAAATTGATGTGATCCGTGTTCAGAATCACAAAATCCTGTTTCATTTAGTATGCGTAATGTTTGCCGCGCCACAGCTTCTCCAGAATCAATTATTTTGACATGAGCAGGCAGTATTTTTTTAATCTGCGGAATTAGATACGGATAATGACTACATCCTAAAACCAGATAGTCGACGTCAGCTTCAATCATAGGTTGCAAATACGTCTGCAAAAGTGCCGTCATTTCGTTGGAATTTGTACGTCCACTTTCGATAAGTTCAACCAGTCCATGGCCGATTTGCTCTACAATAGTCGTATTGCAATATAGTTGCGCAGCATTGGTGAAAAGCGTGCTTGTAAGCGTTCCTTTGGTTGCCAAAACACCAATTGAATTTGTCTTCGAATTATTAGCGGCCGGCTTTATTGCCGGTTCAATTCCCACAAATGGAATTTCATATCGGCTCCGAAGCGTTTGGATGGCATTGGTGGTTGCTGTATTACAGGCAACGATAATCATTTTGCAATCCATTCCCAGTAGGATTTCAGTGTTCTTAACGCTTAACTCAAGAATTTCGTCGCTGCTTTTTTCGCCATATGGCGCATTTTTGCTATCAGCGAGATAAATTGTATTCTCTTTGGGCAGTAAGTGGTTCACAGCTTTCCAAATTGAAGTGCCACCTACACCGGAATCAAAAAATCCTATGGGACGATTGTTGAACATGTTTTTTTGAAGTTAAAAACAAATGTAAAAAAAAACTGCCCGAAAAGGGCAGTTGATAATTCTTAAATAAGGTTATTAAAACCCAAGATCTTTTTTTACATCGGCTGTAATATTCGGTCCGTCGGCAAGTAAAAGATCGGCAGCGTTAAAAATATATTGGTAACCTTTTGCTTTTCCGACTTTCTCGATCGAAGCTTTTACACGGTCCATGATTGGTTTAACCAGATCGGTTTCTTTTTTCTGAAGTTCTTTTTGAGCGTTATCTCGGTAATCTACGATCCGCTTTTGCATATCCTGAACTTCCTGAGACCGTTCGCCGTTTACCTGATCGGTCACTGTCGTGGCTTCTTGTTCGTATTTTCTAACTTTAGTCTGGAACTCCTCGACCATTACTTTATAATCAGCATCGTAAGCAGTACTCAATTTTTCCAGTTGCTTTTGGGCATCTAACATTGCCGGCATTGTCTGCATAATTTCACTGACGTCTACGTGAGCTGATTTTGCCTGTGCGTTAGCAACCTGATTGCCGCCAGCGAATACTACTGCAGCTATTAATAAAGATTTCAATTGTTTCATCATTTTAAGTATTTAATAATTAGTGTTTCTAGTCGGTTTTATTATCTTCCTTTTCTTTTTTAGCATTTTCTCGGTCTTGCAACGCTTTTTGTCGGCGTTCCTCGATTTGCTGCTTTCGTTCTGCAAGCTTTCTGGCACGTTCATCTGCTGCATTTTGTCTGGCATCGTCTGTTGCTGGTGTTTTGGGCTTATCTTCTTCTGCAACATTGCCGTCTACTTTTGGCTCGTCCTCTGCGGCTGTTTTATTCTCCTCATCGGAGGTCGATGGCGGAGTGCCTCCATTTTTTCGAGCTTCCCGCTCCTCAAGCAACAATCGGCGTTTTTCTGCTGCTTCGGCTTTCCGCGCCTCTGCCGCGGCTTTGCGATCTTCAATCAATTTTTGACGGGCAGCTTTCTTTTCCTCCAATAATCGCTGTCTTTCGGCAAGAGCAGGATTATCATCTATCATATCTTCTTTTGCTTCGCGAGCCTCCTCTTCTTTTAACTGTTTTTTACTAAGTTGCTCCCGTTTTTCAGCTCTGGTCAGTTGTCTTACGACCCGATCGCTTATGTCGTGATTTTTTTTTGCAAAAAGCATTGTCAGATCAGATGACTTATCAAAGATAAAATCATATTTAAGTTGCTCTGCAATGTCTTGCGTAATGGTAAAAACCTGATCTTGAATGGGCTTCACCAAAACCGATTTTTGGATATTTAGATCGCCTGTGGGGCCAAACCGCTTTTGCTGATAATCTGATAATTCAGATTCCTGGAAGGTTATCTCCTCTTCACGCTCCTCGATAAGTTCCCGTGTAAGCAGGACCCGTTCGGTTTTAAGCTGGTCTTTTAATTTGTCTATTTCTTTTCGCTTGGTCTCGATTTCCTGCTTCCAACCCTGTGCTTTCAACTCCAGTTGATTATTAGCTTCTGCATAATCGGGGACATTCTGAAGAATGTACTCCATATCGATATATCCTATTTTGATTCCGCGACTCTGCGCAGTTGCCGACATTGTGGCTGCCATTACTATAAGCAGAAATAAAAAATCTTTTTTCATAATTTTCAATTGCTTTAGAAAATACCGTGCCGCTTTTTAAAATTGCTGCCCGATAATAAAATGTGTTTCCCAGCCATTCTTTTGGGTTTGCCCTGGCAGTGCGTCAAAACCGTGTCCGAAATCAATACCCAACAATCCGAAGGCAGGCATGAAAATTCGCAAGCCTAATCCGGCCGATCGTTTTAACTCAAACGGGTTATAGGCCTTGAAATCGCCGTATGATGCTCCCGCTTCCAGAAAAGACAGTACGTAAATTGATGCCTGAGATGCCATGGTTATAGGATAACGCAATTCCAGTGAAAATTTATTATATATAGTTCCACCGTCGACTGAAGATAAAGCCTGATTTGGATATCCGCGTAATTGGATCACCTCGCGTCCGTCAAGTGCAAAGTTTGCCAGACCGTCGCCACCAACGAAGAATCGTTCGAATGGAACAAGTCCACGGTTCTGATTATAAGCACCTAAGAATCCAAATTCACCCAAAGAACGGAGGACTAATTTACCATAAATTTTGGTATACCAATCAGCTTTGAATTTTATTTTATAATATTCAAGCCAGTCAAAGCGCTCCTGATCGACTTTTGATTCATTCACACCCGCATTTGCAAAATTGTCTTCCGACACAAAATTCCCGTTCGGTTCTTCGATTAAAGCGCCTGGAGGAACCCATGTTCCATTAGGGCCGAAGTAACCTTCACCTGTGTTTCGCAGTTTATAATCAATCTGATTCTGCAAATCGCTGTAGTCAATATTGTTAAATAGTGAGTAAGGCGGAGTAAACTTGGCTGTAATGCTGAATTCCGATCCATACATTGGGAATATAGGATTCAATCCCTTATTGTTTCGGCTCAGACCTACAGTGTAAGCGAGATTTCGTGACGATCCGTCAACAAACTTAAACAAACCGGTCCCGGTATTGTAATTATTTAGGTCATAGTAGTGGAAACTCAAACTTTGCGACAGTACAAAATAGGGATCTGGTGACGACAGTCGCTTTGCAATTCCGACGGAAAGCGATGTGATATTGAAACTTTTATCGCGATCGACGCTATTTGTCTGGAAGTTATTCAAGTATTGCTTGCTCTGAGAAACCGAGGCGCTGAACTGCACCGGTTTTTTACCTCCAAACCACGGCTCGGAAAAGGATGCGCTGTAGGTCTGAAAATAGGAACTTCCCTGAATCCGAAGTGACACTTTTTGTCCGTCACCCATTGGAATCGGATTATAAGCTTCTTTATTGAAAATGTTGCGCATCGAGAAGTTGTTGAACGAAAGTCCGAGGGTTCCAATAAAACCGCCACCACCGTAACCTCCTTGCAACTCAACCTGGCTCGAGCCTTTCTCAACTAAATTGTATTCGATGTCGACAGTACCGGCTGCAGGATCCACATTTCTAAATTTCGGATCGATAGCTTCAGGATCAAAATATCCTAGTTGGCCGATTTCTCGAACTGTTCTTACAAGATCCTCCTTACTGTATTTCTGACCCGGACGTGTCAGCAATTCGCGATAAATTACTTCGTCATTTGTCTTATCGTTACCAACAACTGTAATTTTATTGAAATATGCGATTGGCCCTTCGACAATCCTGATTTCAAAATCAATTGTATCATTGGCAGTTCTGACTTCTACTGCATTGATATTTGAAAAAAGGTATCCGTTGTTCTGATACAGGTTTGTGATATCGTCACCGTCGGGCTTGGTTTTGTCTGCAATTCGCTCCTGAAGTAAAACTCCGTTATAGACATCACCTTTACTGATGCCGAGTTTTCGTCGCAGTGCTTCGTCTGGATAGACCGTATTTCCGAGGAATTTTATATCGCCAAAATAATATTTGCGACCTTCTTCGAGGGCAATTTTAATGGCAATGTTTTTCTTATCGCGGTTGAAAATAACCGAGTCGGAAATAATCCGGGCATCGCGGTAACCTTTCTCCTTGTATTTATCCAAAATGCTGGTAAGATCCTGGTCGTATTTTTCACGGATAAATTTCGACGCTTTGAAAAGTCGAAGAAAATTTTTCTGCTTCGTATTCTTCATTGTTCTGCGAAGCTTGGCATCGGTAAATATTTCGTTGCCTGAAAAATCAATGTCTTTGATTTTTATTTTCTTGCCTCTGTCAATAGCAATAGCCATATTTACATAGTTGCCCGATGTAGTGTCGGGAACCGTGTTCACGTTGACTTTTGCATTGTAAAATCCGTCCTTTTTATATTTATTTTCAATATAATTTTTGGTAGTTGTGATCAGGTTTTCGTTAACGACCTTACCTTTTGTTAGTCCGTTATCCTTGATAAGAGTTTCAGTTTTACTCTTTTTTACGCCTGTAATCTTAACATCGTTTAATTTTGGAAGTTCGATAATGTTCAATTCCAGAAAAATACTGTCGCCTTTAATTCGGTTGACGTAAAAATCGATGTCGCTAAAAAGACCGAGTTTGCCTAATTTTTTTACGGCTGTGGTGATTTGCTCACCGGGAACTGTTATGGATTGCCCGATTTCAAGACCGGTGAATGTAACCACAGTCTGCTCATTGAAACTGATTTTTCCGGTGACTTCCACATCGGCCAGGATATACGTGGCGGCTTGGTCAAATGGGAGTCTTTCCTGTGCGTTGGTTTGGAAAATACTGCCGAATATCAATAGGGTAAGAGCGGTTCTTAAGTTTGCTTGTAACACTAAAAAGTTATTTAATTTGTTCACTGGTTTTTCCAAATCTGCGTTCTCTATTCTGGTAACTGACGATTGCTCGGATCAGATCTTCCTCTTTGAAATCCGGCCATAAAACATCGGTGAAATAGAGCTCAGCGTACGCAATCTGCCATAGCAGGAAATTACTGATACGGTGCTCTCCGCTTGTCCTTATCAGCAAATCCACGTCGGGTAAATTTCGCGTGTAAAGATGCTGATTAATAATTGATTCGTCAACAGCGCTAATTGAAATTATATTATTTTTAACTTTATCAAGAATCGAGTTAAAAGCGTGAATTATTTCCTCGCGAGAGCCGTAGCTCAAGGCTACTGTGAGAACCATTCGGTCGTTGTTTTTGGTGGCTTCGATGGCTTGTTTCAGCTTTTTTTGAGCCGACTTCGGAAGCATATCTATATTGCCGATGGTATTTAATCGAATGTTGTTTTTTTGAAGTGAATCCAGTTCGCTTTTCAGCGAATTCATCAGTAGCTTCATCAAGGTATCAACTTCAAGTTTGGGGCGTTTCCAGTTTTCGGTAGAAAAAGCGTACAAAGTGAGATATTTGACTCCAATCTTGGCACATGTTTCAACAGCAATGCGAACCGATTTGCTCCCATTCTCATGTCCGAATGCCCGCATCATCCCTTTTTGTTTCGCCCATCGCCCATTGCCATCCATTATAATGGCGACATGTTCAGGAAGATTCTCTGTGTTGATTGCGTTTAGATCCATTTATTTATTCGGCACAATAGCAAGGTTTCTCGCCAAAAGTATAGGTTAAAGTCAGTCCGGTGAAAACATACCAGTCATTACTGTTGATATTCCCGAATTGAAGGGGGACCAGATTTTCATTTTTGGGATTGCTGCCATCGATATTATCAGTGAATGTATAGCGGGCACCCACCTCAAATCCCAATACGAAGTTTGAAGTAATATTTGATTTGACACCAACTATCATCGGTATCGCCAATGCGCCTTCCCGGTAATCCTCACGTGTTTCTCCGCCAACTATGTAAAGTTCGTTGTAGGCGAAATAGCTGGCACCTGTATATACATAAGGCGTAAATTTCGGACGAAGCTCGTGAAGGTTAAAATCAAAAAAATTGAATTCCATTCCGGCGGAAACCTCGGTGATAGTGTTTTCAAACGAGTAGCCACGCTCGTTTCGCGATGATGATTTTGCGTCGGCATCGGCCGAAGACACTTTAGCTTGTGTGGCAGAAAACCGCCAGGCGTGACGCGGACTCCTATTCCATTTATATAATAAACCGACAGTTGGTTCTTTCGGAGCAATATGAGTCATCGGTCCAATTTCACCAATGTAATTGCTGCCACCGAGAAAAACGCCGATTTCGTGTATTTGTGAATTCATCGTAGTAAGGCCAAAAAAGAAAAAGAATAAGACAAATATCCTGTTCATTGTTTTCAAAATAGCGTGCAAATATAATAATTAAGACTACGAATTAGCTATGAATCTAGTAATTCTGTACAAATTATATCGTTACAGGTTATGTATACGACGCGTATTCTGTCGCATTTATAGGAAACGACGATACTACAAGTATAGTATGCAGCGCATACAAATCTTAATTGCGTTTGTCGTCTCCCCAGTGTAATTTACTGCGAAGCGTTTGAAGGAAGGTTTCATTTGGCAATTCCACCATTTTTATCTTGAACGGTGTTTTTTTCAATGACAAAACCGATTCATTCGCAACCGAAACAGTCCTCGAATCAAGCGACACAAGGTACATATCTTCGCGTCCCGTAACCTTTAATCTGATTTCAGTATGGTCGGGAATGATAAGCGGCCGCGCATTTAAATTATGTGGCGCAATGGGAGTGATCACCAAACATGCGGCATCCGGCGTGATGATCGGCCCATCGCAGCTCAGCGAGTATCCGGTTGATCCTGTTGGTGTTGAAACGATAAGGCCATCCGCCCAATACGAATTCAGATATTCATCGTTA
>JADMKR010000274.1 GCA_015478765.1 Flavobacterium sp. | reverse complement strand
GGCCTGCTCAAGGTGGATGTGCTGGCGCTTGGCATGCTCAGCGCCATCCGGCGCATAAGTGAAGCTCGGTAGCCGACACGTCGTCCTGAGCATTTGGGTCGTTCAAATCGACCCCCATGGTGTTTGGTCCGTCGATATATCGAACGTTGGCTTTTCCTAAAACGTTATCTTTTCCGGAATATCTGATTTCCCAGGCGAATTGCTTGGCGTACACTTCAACAACCATAACATCTTCATCTTCATCGACAAACATAATGTTCGTCCATGCGTAGAGTCCGTATAAAATAAGTCCGGCCAAAACAATTGCAGGAATAACGCTCCATACAAACTCGAGTTTGTCATTGTCTGCAAAATATAACGCTTTCTGACCTTCACGGCCGCGGTACTTAAATGTAAAATAGTAAAGAAGTACCTGTGTTACTGCCTGTACAATGAATAACAGCACCCATGTTGTGTTCATCAAATTATCAACTTGGCCACCATGTGCCGATGCTGGCACGCTCAAAATCAGATGGCTCCAAGTAAACAAACCATAAATAGTGAATATATACAGAAACGCTAAGAACCCGAACATCAGATAACCTTGCAGGTTATTGTCCTTGTCGTTTGCAACTCCGGAATCGTTGATATTTGCACCAACCTGAGTTAAATCAAAGATTTTAGTCAGTTGCCACAATGCGACAGCCAATAATACTAAAATCACTATTACCAACAAACTTGTCATCTGTTTCTACTTTAAAATATTAATAATGGAAATGCTTACTTTCTTCGATGAACGGATCTCTTTCCGGTAACAACGGCGCCTTGGCCATTGCACTGAATACAACAAAAACAAATAAGCCAAGGAAGAATAGAACGGAACCTATTTCCGGTATTCCAATGAACCACTGATCACCTACAGTAGCCGGCATGATCATAATAAAGAAATCAATATAGTGACCTAATAAGATTACAATTCCCGCCATTACAAGAATCCAGGTGATACGTTTGAAATCGGTATTTACCAAAATTAGAATTGGGAAAACAAAGTTCATGACAACTGCTCCGAAGAAAGGAAGATTGTATTGTTCAATCCTGGTTACAAAGTATGTAACCTCCTCTGGAATATTGGCATACCAGATCAACATAAATTGTGAGAACCAAAGGTATGTCCAGAAAACACTGATACCGAACATGAATTTCGCGAGGTCATGGATATGGCTCGTATTTACATGTGGGAGAAATCCTTTGCCTTTCAAATAAAGTGTGATCATACAAATGGTAGTGATCCCGCTTACGAAGAAGCTCGCGAATACATACCAACCGAATAAGGTACTGAACCAGTGCGGGTCAAGCGACATGATCCAATCCCAGGACATGATAGATTCTGTTACGATAAAGAACACCAGGAATCCAGCCGAAATATTGAAATTACGCTTATAATATGCATTGTCTTTCGCGCGATCCTGTTCCAAAGAATATTTGGCGGTAAAGAATCGGTACAGGTTCCATCCAATGAGGATTACGGCAGCACGTATCAACCAAAACGGCACATTTAAGTAACCTGATTTATTGGCAACCAATTTGTCGAAATTCTCGTGGCTTGGATCGGTTATCCCTTCTGTCATCCAAACAAACATATGATTGAAATGGAAACCGCTTAGGCAAAGTAAAATAAAGAATATCACAGAACCCGGAAGAACATAGGCTGTGATTGCGTGCATGACCCGGAATAATACCGGAGACCATCCCGCCTGCGCCACGATCTGTATTGCGTAAAAAGCAAGTACTCCCATGGCAAGCAACATAAAGAAAATACACGCTACATATAAAGCAGCCCATGGTTTGTTTTGAAGCTGGTGCAAAACATGCTCAAGGTGCTCCTGGTGAGCATCATGAGCATCGGCCGAACCGTGTGCCGAAAGATTTTCATTCTCATGAACCTGAGAACTTCCTCTCACAGGTGATACAGTACCTGAAACTGCAATAGTATCAAGATGCATCGAGTCAATTTCCTGTGCAGCAACCTGTGCGGAAGCCGGTACATTTTGCGTGGTGTCTACAACCTGGTCAGAGCCTGTAACATATTTGGCAGGTTCTTCCGCGAGGTGGACATCGTCCTGAATCTTATGCTCGGTAGCTGAATCATGCGCGCCGTGGTCGCTTTCGGCGAGAATGCGTTCAACCTCCTGAATATCTTTTGGTGCACTTAAAAAACCAATCCCAATCCCGATAGCTCCAAGAACCATCAGAATAATCGAAAATGTTTTTAATTTACTTGAAAATGTGTACATATCTTTTACGATCAGTTTGTTCTACAATTATAATTCGCTTTTCAGTTTCATTACGTACTCGGCTACCATCCAGCGCTCTTTGGCGTTTAACTGATTCGCATAAGATCCCATCATGTTAAGACCATACGTTTCAACGTGAAATACGCTTCCGACTGTAATCTCTCTGTCCTTGTAGCTAGGCACACCCAAAAATTTCTCCTGCGTGACAGGTTTCCCTTTTCCGTCGCCGGAGGTACCGTGGCAGATTGCACAATAAATATCATATAATATTTTTGCTTCGTCCATATCGACGCTCAACGAATCAAGGCCGGAAGTCGTTATGGCTTTTGAAGCTGCATAACCTTCATTGGTGTTTTCTATCTCATATGGAACGAAACCTCGCTTGATTGTACCTGTGGCAGGAACCAATGCAGAAACACCGCCTGAAAAAGCATCCGCTTCCGAGTAGGTCTCATAGGCAACCGACTCATACATGTTCGGGAAATATTCATAATTTCTCTCACGGTCACTATGACATGACGAAATCAGAATAGTAAGGCCGGCCAAAAGTGCTGTTTTATATACCCTTTTCATATCTCGCTTTTAATGCTTTTCTATTACTTTAACTTCGACTGCACCGGTATTTTGGAAAAATGACACCAGTTCTTCTTCGTTGTTGTTGATTGAAACTTCCATCAGGAAGTGGTCGTCAGTGGTACGAACATCCGGATTCTCGGCAACTTTCCAAGGCCACAATTTACTTCTCATGTAAAAAGTGATCACCATAAGGTGTGCTGAAAAGAAAACCGTCATCTCGAACATAACCGGTACGAAAGCCGGCATATTCTGAATATAAGAGAAGCTTGGTTTACCCCCAATGTCCTGTGGCCAGTCGGTGATCATGATGTAATTCATCATAATAGTGGCGACTGCCAAACCGATGCATCCATAAATAAATGCGCAGATCGCTAATCGCGTAGGTGCCAATCCCATTGCCTTGTCTAACCCGTGAACCGGAAACGGCGTGAATATCTCTTCAATATGATGATGCGCGGCACGTGTTTGCTTTACGGCATCCATCAATACATCATCGTCATTATAAATGGCGTATATAACTTTATTATTCATGATGTGAGTGTTTATTTTCTTCTCTGCGTTTTTTATAGAATTCTCCTGATGTTTTCAAAATAGTCTTGACCTCGGCCTGCGCAATCACAGGGAATGAGCGTGCGTACAAAAGGAACAGGACAAAGAAGAAACCGATTGTTCCTATGAATATTCCAATATCAACGAATGTTGGTGAGAACATCGTCCAGGATGACGGAAGGTAATCCCTGTGCAACGAGGTAACGATGATAACGAATCGTTCAAACCACATTCCGATGTTTACTACAATCGAGATAACGAATGAGAACATGATGCTTGTTCGCAGTTTCTTGAACCACATGAATTGCGGAGAGAAAACGTTGCATGTCATCATCGCCCAGTAGGCCCACCAGTAAGGTCCGGTAGCACGGTTAAGGAATGCGTACTGCTCATATTCAACACCTGAGTACCAAGCAACGAAAAGTTCAGTTATATAGGCAACACCTACGATAGATCCCGTAATCATGATTACGATATTCATCAATTCGATGTGCTGTACGGTAATATAAGCTTCCAGATTTGACACCTTACGCATAATGATCAACAAGGTGTTCACCATCGCGAATCCTGAGAATACCGCACCCGCAACGAAGTATGGCGGAAAGATGGTGGTATGCCAACCCGGAATAACCGATGTAGCAAAGTCAAATGATACAATGGTGTGTACCGAAAGTACAAGTGGCGTTGCCAAACCTGCCAAGACCAATGAAACTTCTTCGAAACGTTGCCAGTCTTTGGCACGTCCACTCCAACCGAAGCTTAATGTGGAATAAATTTTCTTTGTGAAAGGTGTGACAGCACGGTCACGAAGCATTGCAAAATCGGGTAAAAGACCTGTCCACCAGAACACTAATGATACCGAAAGATAAGTAGAGATCGCGAAAACGTCCCAAAGAAGAGGTGAGTTGAAGTTAACCCATAAAGATCCAAATTGATTCGGAATTGGCACAACCCAATATGCTAACCATGGCCGACCCATGTGAATGATCGGAAATAAACCTGCCTGGATTACCGAGAATATTGTCATCGCTTCGGCAGATCGGTTGATTGCCATTCTCCAACGCTGACGGAATAGCAAAAGTACAGCTGAAATAAGTGTTCCTGCGTGACCAATACCTACCCACCAAACGAAGTTGGTAATATCCCAAGCCCAGCCCACAGTTTTATTCAAACCCCACACACCGATTCCGGTAGAGATGGTGTAAATGATACAACCAACCCCCCAAAGGAATGCGGCAAGTGCAATTGAAAATACAATCCACCATTGCTTATTGGCTCTTCCTTCAACAGGAGCTGCCACATCTACTGTTACATCGTGATAAGATTTATCACCTATAACTAAAGGTTTTCTAATGGGTGCTTCGTAGTGAGACGACATAATCCTTTATATGTTTCTTATTAATATTTTACTAGGTATTCCTGACTTTTACATGATAGAACACGTTTGGCTTGGTACCAACATGCTCTAAAACATGATACATTCTGTCATCTTCCAAAAGATCGACGATTTCATTTTCCTTTTTGTTGACATCGCCAAATTTAATCGCTCCCGTCGGACATGCGGCAGAACAAGCGGTATAAAATTCGTTGGTCTCCACCTCACGGCCTTCGCGCTTGGCATTCAATATCGTAAGTTGTGTCAACTGAATACACATCGAACATTTTTCCATAACCCCGCGAGAACGAACATTCACGTCAGGATTGAGCACCATTCGGCCTAAATCGTTGTTCATGTGATAATCGAACTCATCGTTTTGGGAATAGAGGAACCAGTTGAATCGACGCACTTTATAAGGGCAGTTATTCGCGCAATATCTTGTTCCCACACATCGGTTATAAGCCATTTGGTTTTGTCCCTGGCGACCGTGTGATGTTGCAGCCACCGGACATACAGTTTCGCAGGGCGCGTGGTTACAGTGCTGGCACATCATCGGTTGGAAAACAACTTGCGGGTTATCTGCCGGCGATTCCATTTCGCCAAATCCACCTAATGAGCCTTTATCGCCCCATAATCCGTCAAATTCATCTTTCTTAACCATATCGGCTGCGAAAGTATCTTCCGATGAATAATATCGGTCAATACGCAACCAGTGCATATCGCGACTTCTTCTCACTTCCGATTTACCTACAACAGGCACATTATTTTCAGCATGGCATGCGATGACACAAGCACCACAACCGGTACAAGCATTTAAATCAATCGACATGTTGAAGTGATGTCCGACCGAACGGTCAAAACCTTCCCACAAATCGACTGTTGTTGCCGGAACTTCTTTGTGATCCAATGACACAACGGGAACGATATTCCATTCCGATGCATCTTTGGTATTGAAAATTTCCAAAGTCGTCTCCTTAACGATATCGCCACGGCCCATTAATGTACGCTGTGACTGTACACTTGCAAACTCGTGCACTCCTGCCACCTTCACAACAGATGCAGCTTGCGTGCTGTTTAAATTATTATATAATCGATAGGCATTTACACCCACTTTCATTTCATCCTTCATCGCGGCTTTGCGGCCATATCCAACGGCCAAACCTACTGTTCCACGAGCCTGACCAGGCTGTACGATCACAGGAACTTTATCAAGCTTCACATTGCCTACAGTAATTGAAACATAACTTCCGTCAAGTCCGCCGTTAGCGACAATCTCATTCATAAGCTCCAACCTATCGGCGTCATACTTCGAAATTGTGGCGTAATTATCCCATGAAACGCGTGTAATGGGATCTGGAAATTCCTGAAGCCACGGATTATTGGCCTGAATTCCGTCGCCAATACCTGTACTTGAGTACAGATTAAGCTCCATTCCAGCAGCTGGTTTGGACTGCGCCAATGCGGCTGCAGCTCCCGAAGCATTTGCACTGCCGCTACGTGACGTTGAGGCAGCTGCGTCGATATACATACCGTCGTGCAAAACTTTATTCCATGACGATCCACCGATAAATCCGGCAGCATTCGTCTTGATGTAGTCGTAGTAAGTTCCTTCCGCACCGTTCCATACAAGAAGGGCATCCTGAAGTTGTCTTGTGTTGAATAATGGGCGGATGGTTGGTTGCGTTAAGGCATAACGGCCTTTAACCAACATTAAATCGTTCCAAGATTCAAGGTAATGAGGTGTAGCGGCGGCGATTGTAGTAATCGATGCAGTTTCGTCCTCTTTTAACGAGAATGCTACTGATAATTTTACTTTTTTAAGCGCTTCGGCAAATTCGGCACCGTTTGGCAAACTATACACCGGATTCACACCACTCATGATGAGCGTGTTCACCGATCCTGCCTTAATATCATTGATTAACTGAGCCACATTTTCATTTGAGCCCTGACGAACCATACGGGTTCCGGCAGTAGTGAATGCTTCGCTGCCAAGTGCCTGATTGATTGCCAAAACCAATAACTGAGCATCGCGATCGGCTATACCTGAAACAAGCAAACCTTTCGAGCCGGCGCCTTTCAATTGTTGGGCGGCTTTCATTATAACATCATCTTGTTCAGTTTTGCGGGTTGCAACACCCGAGCCAGTGATTACGTTATATATTTTTACCAATGCTTGCTTTTGATCGGCAGTTGACATCGGTACGCGCTTATCAGCAGCGGCACCTGAAAGTGTCATGTTTGCTTCAAACTGGAAATGACGGGACATTTTACCCTGCTGAGGAATGCGACCCTGAGCGTATCCTGCATCGAAACCACCACCTTGCCAGTCACCTAGGAAATCGGCGCCAACAGAAACGATGAGTGATGCTTTTGAGAAATCATAATTCACAAGTCCTCTTTCACCGAACGCCGTTTGATAGGCATCAAGAGCTTCCGATGATGAGAAAGCATCATAAACAACATGCTTTGCATTTGGATTTGCAGCGATGAATTCGCCTATAAGTTTTTCTGTCGACGGACTGGCAAGTGTATTAGTCAATAGAACCACCTGTCCTCCGGTTGCACGGGCATCGGCCAAACCGGCGCTCACGCGGGCATCCACATCGGCCCATGTCGCGGCTTTACCGGCAATTTTTGGTTCCTTTAAACGAAGGCTATCGTACATCGAAAGTACCGAAGCATGAACCCTCGCATTTGCAGAGAAATTATTTTGGTCGAATGTATTGTTTTCAATTTTTATTGGTCGGCCCTCGCGCGTCTTAACAAGGACATTTGCAAAGTCGTAGCCGTCAAAAACGGTAGTAGCATAATAGTCGGCAATTCCCGGGATTATCTGTTCGGGCTGTACTACAAAAGGTATAGATTTACGAACAGGTCCTTCACAGGCTGCCAACGATGCGGCAGCAGTGGTAAATCCGACATATTTTAGAAAATCGCGACGAGATGTTGACGAAGAAGCCAGTGATTCTTTATTCCCAAGAAATTCATCGGTAGGGATTGCTTCAACAAATTCATTATTTCCAAGCGCCTCAACAATAGAACTATTTCCGTTTAGTTCTTCAACACTTTTCCAGTATTTTTTGTTTGATGACATCGTATATAAATATTAGCTTCTTAAATAATTGTTAGTAGTGGCATTTTCCGCACTCAAGTCCGCCCATTTGCGCGGCCGTAAGCTTATCTACGCCATATTTTTTCGACAGTTCCTCGTGGATGCGGGTGTAGTACTCATTTCCTTCCATTTTAACGTCGGTTTGGCGGTGGCAGTCAACACACCATCCCATAGTAAGTGGAGCGAATTGCTTTTGAATTTCATAGGTTTCAACCGGCCCGTGGCAAGTTTGACATTCGATTCCAGCGACAGTAACGTGCTGTGAGTGGTTGAAATATGCGAAATCAGGAAGATTGTGGATTCGCACCCATTTCACAGGTTGCGTTTTCCCGGTATATTTTTGCGTAGCAGGATCCCAACCTACTGCTGCGTATAGCTTCTGGATTTCGCCATCATAGAATGCTTTCGTATAATCGCCTGTATTAGTAGTATCAGACACAGTTGCGATATTCTGGTGGCAGCTCATACAAACGTTCAATGACGGTATGCCTGCGTTTTTACTCGTACGTGCGGACGAGTGGCAGAACTTACAATCGATGCCGTTACTGCCGGCGTGAACCTTATGAGAGAAGTGAATTGGCTGAATTGGCGCGTAGTTCTGGTCGACACCCACCTGCATGAAAAAACCATACACAAAGTAAGCACCTGCAAACATCAGGAAGATCGTAGATACCAAAACCAGGAATTGATTTTTCGCGAACGCTTTCCAGATTGGCATGGTAGGCTCTTTGGCAACTACCTCGATTCCGTTGGCTTTTGCCACTTTACTCAATACTTTATTTACCATGACAAGCATGA
>JADMKR010000273.1:6986-8742 GCA_015478765.1 Flavobacterium sp. | reverse complement strand
ATCGTAGTGACGAACCGCATCCTTTGCGGCAAGTTTACTGCCCATGATTCGGATGGCCTCGGGTTTCGGACCAATGAAAATCAATCCGTTTCTCGAAGCCTCTTCCGAAAAATCGGCATTTTCGCTCAGGAAACCATAGCCGGGATGAATCGCATCGGCATTGGTGGATAGGGCGGCGTTGATAATCTTTTCAACCGATAAATAGGATTCTGATGAGGGCGCCGGCCCAATGAACACAGCTTCGTCGGCATAGCGTACGTGTGGCGCGTTTCGATCGGCTGATGAATAAACCGCAACAGTTTTGATGCCCATTTTCCGGGCAGTTTTCATAACCCGTATGGCGATCTCGCCGCGATTTGCGACCAATATTTTTTTAATCATTCGAATTCTATTAAGAGTTGGCCTTTGTCGACCGCATCACCTACCGCTACGGCAATCGACTTGATGACACCATCTCTAGGTGAAACAAAACTATTTTCCATTTTCATTGCGCTAAGGATGAGCAGCGGCTCATTGGCAGCAACTTGTTGGCCCACTTTAGCGCTGATTTCCAAAATCAAGCCCGGCATCGGTGCATGGAGCGCATTGACTTGTTTCCCTGCATCGGTTTCGAAACCCATATCGGCAATCAGCATATCAAGTTTATCCTGAATGGTCACTACATACGCAGTATTGTTTACCCGTACGGTGTACTTCTTTTCGGTAAAATTGCTGGAGATAATTTCGGTAACAAAGGGTTGGTTGTCGTGAAGAACGTGATACTGTCCACTTTCAAGCTGAACTGCATCAAAATCGTTTAAATCTTCACTTTGAATCCTGAAACTGAACGCATCCTTTACTTTTACTGCGTATTCACTCATATATTTTGCATCGCTTAAATTTATAATTCGAGTAATCCGTTACTCTTTAAAGTTGTCATAGGCTTGGAGTGCCAGAACATTTCGAAATCGGCCAAAGCGGATTCATAGTCCGTTTTTACCTGGCCTAAAGTTAGCAATTTTGCGTTTGAAACCGCCGCTTTTCGTAAAAAGGTGAGCAACCAATCAGCTTCGGGCGCGGGCATCTGAATTTGAAAAGCGTCTTTTTTAGTATGAAAAACCAATGCCGACATCTCGCGGCTACGTCCTTTCTTTGTCTGGGTAAAACTGCGGACTGACGGCAGATTGCCCAACCATACGATTTTGGCTGCAGGCCGCCACCTGAACTCAGTTTCAGTATGCAGCGCATTTGCAATAAAATCAGGACTAATGGTCGTTGGCGGGATTTTGAAATCGAACCAATCCTGCAATTCGTAATCGAAACAGATTCCGTGCATAAAATTATACAGTGATTTTTCAAGGCCGAAACTGAATTTTTCATGTTTTATTCCGCTGGTATCTGTGAACTGAATATCGTTATTGGCAAATGTGCCGACAGCGTCCGAGTTTTTCTCGACCCCAAATTTCTCCGGATAAAGACCAACGGGACTATGCGCTGTCATCGCAAACTGATGCCAAAAACCCGACTGCAGCACTCCGGCTTCAAACATTTGACGCACCATCTCCAGGCTGTCGATTGTTTCCTGCACGGTTTGCGTCGGATAGCCATACATGAGATAGGAATGTACCATGATTCCCGCTTCGGTGAAGTTTCGCGTAACCCGGGCGACCTGTTCCACTGTAACCCCTTTATCGATCAGCGCCAGCAACCGGTCTGACGCCACTTCGAGTCCGCCAGAAACTGCAATGCATCCCGACGCCCGAAGCAACTCGCATAA
>JADMKR010000273.1:0-6976 GCA_015478765.1 Flavobacterium sp. | reverse complement strand
CGACTAAAACTTTTTTCGAACCGAATGTTGGTCCACCAGGTAACCGTAATTTTTCGCCGCAATATTTCCAGCGCCAATTCGCGCATCAAGGCCGGCGGCGCAGCTTCATCTACAAAATGGAATCCGGTTTGGCCGGTTTGTTTCACTAGTTGCTCTATTCGGTCACATAGAATTGACGCCGCAATAGGCTCGTATATTTTAATATAATCCAGTGAAATATCGCAAAAGGTGCACTTTCCCCAATAACATCCGTGCGCCATGGTGAGTTTGTTCCAGCGACCGTCGCTCCACATGCGATGCATTGGGTTTACGACCTCAATAACAGAAATGTATTTATCGAGCGGCAAATCTGAGTAATCAGGCGTTCCTATTTCGGATTGTCTATAATCGGGTAGTCCCGAATTATCGATGTACGTCACAACTTGGCCTACGAGGGCAAATGTTCGCTTTAAGGCCGTAATATCGCGAAGTCCCTTGACGTGGTCGATAAGTAATTCGACTGGTCTTTCACCATCATCGAGCGTGATGAAATCAAAAAATTCGAAAACTCGTGCATCTGTCAACGAACGCAATTCCGTATTAGGAAATCCGCCGCCCATCGCGATTTTGGCGTCGGGAAATGTTGCTTTGATCCATTGCGCAGTGCGGAAGGCCGAAAACAGGTTGCCTGGAAACGGAACCGATATCAACACAAGATCAGGTTTTTCCGGTATCCTTTCGGTTAAAATCGCGAATAACTGTTGGTCGATATATGTGGATTGCTGCTGCAGCGCGACATACAATTCGTCAAATGAATTTGCACTTCGGCCCAATCGTTCGGCATATCGGCTAAAACCAAAATTAGGGTCGATACATTCAACGATGAAGTCGGATAAATCTTCGAGGTACAGGGTCGCGAGGTGTTTAGCCTTATCCTGCATCCCCATTGCTCCAAACGCCCAGTCAAGTTCCTGAAGCTCGTAGAAACGCCCTGCTTCGGGCAGAAAATCTTCCTGGCAAATCTGCAATGCCAGTGTAGGATTGGAGCCTTGCAGGAATGAGATCACACTCTCAATTGTATTAATATAGTCATTCGCCAACAGGTTGATGCGTTGCGCATTGTCTGACATCGACATCTGATTACTTACTGCGAATGCGAAAATATCCGACAGACCTGCTCGGGAAAATATCCGTAAAATCACATCGATACCAAGGTCAGCCTGCATACTGGAAATCCCGATAGTATTCAAAAAACCTTTTAAATATGCAGTTGCCGGATAAGGTGTGTTAAGTTGGGTAAATGGCGGGGTAAAAATATGCAGCGTGAAACTCAATCTTTTTTTTTGTAAAAATAGTGTAAAAACTCAAGATTTCGAAAATGCCGGTCCTTTTCGCCCAGACAGGGAAGAGCATACGCACGACGACCACGCTGCCTATTTTTTTTGTATTTTTACGCCAAATATCAATATATGCCCACCGATCGTATTACGTACCAGGATTCCGGATATTTTTCACCTTTAATTACAGACTATTTAAATCAGGATCCAACTCTGGCCGAATTTTACAATCGGTATCCCGAAGTGCAGAATTTCAAAGCGCAAGCCGACGAAAAACAGGCAACCTACGATCATTCATTTCGGCATTTATTGGTAGATGTATTGCGCAGACAGTATAATGCGCTCGAAACATCCGATAAGACAAAGACCAATATCGATTCATTGCTCAACGACAATACATTTACCGTCACTACCGGTCATCAATTAAATATTTTCACAGGGCCGCTTTACTTTTTGTATAAAATCATATCAACTTTGAATCTGGCCAGTGACTTAAATGCGCACTATCCCGACCGGAAGTTTGTCCCGGTTTTTTGGATGGCCACCGAAGACCATGATTTTGATGAGATCAATCATTTTCATTTTAAGCAGACAAAGTACAGTTGGAACCGGGAAAAAGCCGGACCTGCCGGGCGATTGCCGACCGATGGCTTGGAGATGGTCTTTAGTCAGTTTGGTGACCAATTAGGGATAAGCTACAATGCCGATTATCTCAGAAAACTTTTCAGCGACGGATATTTGAATCACCGAAATCTGACCGATGCGACACGTTACATCGCCAATAAACTTTTTGGCAAATACGGATTGATAATACTCGATGCCGACGATGCGAAGCTCAAGAAAGTGTTTATTCCACATATGGAATCGGATCTTTTTCGCAATACCGCCTTTAATAGCGTATCAAAAACAATCGAAAAAATGCCGACCGTTCAGGTGAATCCGCGTGAGATAAACCTGTTTTACATGGAAGACAGCTTCCGCGAACGGATTATATTCGAGGATGACACATTCTATGTAAACAATACCGACATAAAGTTTACAGCCAACGAGATTCGCGATGAGCTGCAGGAAAATCCGCAGAAATTCAGCCCGAACGTGATCATGCGGCCCCTCTACCAGGAAGTACTGCTGCCCAATCTATGCTATATCGGCGGTGGTGCAGAGGTTGCCTACTGGTTTGAATTAAGATCGTACTTCGAAGCTGAGTCGGTTACCTTCCCCATTGTAATGCTTCGCAACTCGGTAATGTTGGCCACACAAAAACAAGCTGCAAAACTAGACCGGCTGAATGTCGAATGGAAAGATGTATTCTTGTCGAAAAGCGATGTAGAAAGTCGGTTTGTGAGAAAAATATCGGAGTTCCCAATCGATTTATCGGAGCAACGAGCTGCATTGGAATTGCAGTTCGACCAATTGGAGAAAATTGCAGCAGCAACCGACAAATCGTTTACAGGTGCGGTACTGGCGCAACGAAAAAAGCAAATAAGCGGACTCAACAATCTAGAAAAGAGGCTGCTCAAAGCTCAAAAGAAAAAACACGCCGATGAGCTACAGCGATTAACCGATCTGCAAAACGAACTTTTTCCAAATGGAACACTGCAGGAACGCCGCGCCAATTTTTCGGAGTTTTATCTGGAATACGGCGAAGTAGTTGTTGAAGAGCTAATTAAAAAGCTGGATCCATTCTCAAATGAGTTCAGTATTTTGGTGCTGTAGGAGTTAAAAATATTTTCAGTAATTGGTTAATAAACACTACTTTTGCACCCAATTAAAAAATAAAAAATGGCAACGAACAGAACTTTTACAATGATCAAACCTGATGCGGTTGAAAATGGCCACATCGGAGGAATATTGAATATGATTACCGAAGCGGGCTTTAAGATCGTTTCTTTAAAATTAACGCAGCTTACAGTTGCAGATGCACAGGCCTTTTATGCTGTTCACTCGGCTCGTCCATTTTATGGCGAATTGGTTGAATTCATGTCACGAGGACCAATCGTTGCAGCTATCTTGGAAAAAGAAAATGCGATCGAGGAATTCCGTACACTTATCGGAGCAACAAATCCTGCTGATGCTGCTGACGGTACTATCCGTAAAAAATATGCAACCTCAATTGGCGAAAATGCTGTTCATGGTTCAGACAGCGACGAGAACGCTGCCATCGAAAGCGCATTTCATTTTTCGGGAAGAGAGCAATTCTAGACCTGAAATTTTTATAAAAAAAGATCCCGATTCACAAGAGTCGGGATTTTTGTTTTAAATAGTTATCGAAGTACAACATCTTTGACGACGTCGCGGCGTAGTTCGTCGTTGATCATCCTGATGATTTTATCTTTTCCGTAATGAAGCTCCTCGCGAAGTACCGACGATGTGAGTTCGACATATAATGTACTGCCTTTCAAAAGTACATTCTGCGTGTAGCTGTTGACGCCGTTGCCCATTAACGACTGCCAGGCTTCCTTCACCGAAATCTGGTCGATGCCCGGTTGCAGTTTGTTCGATTCGATGATAACTTTCAATACATCACCCACCGAACTTTCATTATTTAGTCGCTTCGCCATCGCCGTATAAGTTTATCGGAGTTGCCCGTTTGTAGTGATACTCTTTGTTTTCAGTATTTATCAAAACCAGTTTTTCCTCGGAAAGCGAGACAATCTCCTCTTTCCATTTCATAAACGGTGTTTCATAGTGAATGAATGCTTTTCCATCTGAAAATTGGATGTCAACCTGCTCGACTACATCATTTCCTTCGAACTTTCCATCAAACCGCGGCGTTCCTTTTCGGCGAAAACCCGAATTGTTTTTGATCTCAAAATAATCATATGTCATATTGATTGAAAAATCTTTTTCATCACCGTTTGGCATAACCACTTTTTCGATTTCCCAGTAGCCATTGATCTTTTGTAAATCATCTTCGCTGACCGACTGTGAACAGGAAAGTAACAGTATTGGAAATAAAATCAGCAATAGTTTTCGCATACTGTAAAAGTAATACTTTGCAATTTCTCATACTACTTTAAAGTGAATTTAAAGATAAAATGCCCGCGTTTATCGAAACGTACTGAAAGGGAATACATTAATTACATACGCTACAATAATTATCAAAACCGCAATCATAACACATCCTGCAGTTTGCTTCATTAAAAAAATCGGCCTCATTGCATCCGTACATTTTTGCGAAATATTCATAAGCGGCTTGACAGGCTGCCGTGCCTTCAGGTATTGTTATCGAATTTGAGGATCCGGCGGGGCATGTGTAATTAAAGGTGTAACTTCCATTGACGCCACTAGAACCCGGATTTGAGCCATCACCTGGACCATCTCCACCGGAATTGTCGTCATAATAGTACTCATCTTCCTCAGTTTCCCAATCCTCAAAAATATCTTCACAAGAGTAAAAGGTGAGCCCACAAATCAAGGCCAATAAAATTGTTAGTCGTTTCATTACAAAATGTTTAAAGGTTAGTTTGTCAAATATATATTGGAGCCCGATAAAGTTATATACCTACAATTAGGTATATTTAACTTAATTTAACAGTCGGTTAAAATGGAAGGCTGTCGTAACGCGAGGGTGTGTCTACATATAATTAATGTTTAACCCTCTCCTTTAAACCTGCGAATCAAAAATTAATCTACCGATAGATTTTCTACATTCGTAAAAATTTATTACATGAGAATTATCTCTTTTCTGGCCTTGCCACTTTTGATTCTGGCTTGCAGCAATTCTGATGAGTCGCCGACAATTCCGACAGTTCCGGCCGAAGAAATGTATTTTCCGCCATTGAGTAACAATGCGTGGGAAACTAAATCGCCGACTGATTTGAATTGGAACGAATCGGAAATACAGCCGCTACTCGACTATCTGGAACTAAAAAACACCAAAAGTTTTATGGTGCTACAAAACGGACGCATCGTTATCGAACAGTATTTCAACGGCCATACAGCCACGAGCCCGTGGTATTGGGCGAGCGCCGGAAAAACATTAACTGCGACGGTCATCGGCATAGCAGCCGACGAAGGGCAACTTTCAATCAATAATAAAGTTTCAGATTTCCTGGGCAGTGGATGGACGAGCGCGCCATTGGAAAAAGAAAATCTCATTACCGTAAAACATCTATTGACCATGTCATCAGGACTCGATCACTTCAGCCACGGAGATTGCGTGACTCCTGATTGTTTGGAATACAATGCCGATGCGGGAACTAAATGGGCGTATCACAATGTGTATGTCAAGCTCCAGGATGTTGTGGCCGAAGCAACCGGTCAAAGCTGGAATGATTATTTTACCGCAAAACTAAAAAACAAGATCGGCATGACGGGGACGTGGATACCCATTGATAATCTCAGTATCTACTGGAGCAATACCCGGAGCATGGCACGTTTTGGGTTGCTGGCGCTCAACAATGGCAAATGGGAATCAGAGCAAATCGTGAGCACAGAATTCATGCAGCAGGCTACCAATACATCGCAACAGATGAATAAATCATACGGATATTTATGGTGGCTGAATGGCAAGCAAAGTTATATGCTGCCTCAGAGTCCGCTGGTATTTCAGGGAAGCATCATTCCAGAAGCGCCCGCCGACATGTATGCTGCATTGGGGCGCGACGACCAAAAAATTTATGTCGTACCTTCAAAAAACCTTGTGATAATACGAATGGGCGAATCAGCCGACGGGACGAATTTTGCATTATCGGATTTTGACAGTGTATTGTGGGAGAAGATTAGTGCGGTGATTGAGTAGATTGCAGATTTTAGATTTTAGAGTTCAGATTTAGCTGCGCTGGGATGAATCTGAGAAGTATTTCACAATTCCCCAGATGACGGACGCAAATGCAAGAGACAGCAGTCCGTAATAAATTACTTTATAATCTTCCCTAAAGAAACCGGCTATAAATCCTAATCCAATTCCTATCATGTACGTTGGAAGTGGTTTCAGGGATTTTAGTTTTGAAAACATACGGATAGGATTTAAGATTTCAGATTTGCTCCGTTCGCCCTTTGGGCTCGGGTCAGATTTGCTTCGCTAGTTCGCGGGGCGATCATTTCAGATACATATTTAGTCGCCAGGGAACTTTAAACTTTAAACTTTTCAAACTTTAAACTAATCTCTACTTAAAAAACGAATCCACAAATTCAAACTTATTAAAAACCTGCAAATCGTCAATGCCTTCCCCTACTCCGATGTATTTTACCGGGATTTGGAACTGATCTGAGATTCCGATGACGACGCCACCTTTTGCGGTTCCGTCGAGTTTTGTCACGGCCAGCGCGGTGACTTCGGTTGCTGCGGTGAATTGTTTGGCCTGTTCGAATGCGTTTTGACCGGTTGACCCGTCTAATACCAAAAGAACTTCATGTGGCGCATCGTCGATGACTTTTTGCATGACACGTTTGACTTTAGTCAGCTCGTTCATCAGGTTTACTTTGTTGTGTAGGCGGCCGGCGGTGTCGATGATTACTACATCGGCGCCCTGCGTAACTGCTGATTGTAATGTGTCGAATGCGACTGATGCCGGATCGCTGCCCATTTGCTGTTTGACGATTGGAACGCCCACGCGATCGGCCCATATTTGAAGTTGGTCGATTGCCGCGGCGCGAAATGTATCACCGGCTCCAAGAACGACTTTTAAACCTGCTTTTTTGAACTGGCTGGCCAA
>JADMKR010000272.1 GCA_015478765.1 Flavobacterium sp. | reverse complement strand
AATAATTCAGGCCAGCCAATCAACCGATATAATATTGAAAACGGTGGAAGTCTTTTCCGTATGACCAGCGCCAATTTAACGATCGGTTATTCGTTTTCCAGTCGCGATGGCGAAACAGGTGGAAAGCCTAAAATTGAAAATTCGCAAGGTGTCCGCAATGGCGGACGTGAAGACGATCTCTTTGGCACCAATACCGATTTTAGCGACCGACGGCAAAGCCAGTTCGACCGCGACGATGAAGAAACTCCGCTGGCCGGACTATTCGAAGCCAAATTACCGTGGGATATGACTTTTGCCTATTCGCTCACGTACGGAAATTCGCGACGCGAAAATACCATTGTCGGGAATTCACTCATGGTTTCAACCAATATCGATTTGACGCCCAAATGGCGCGTCGGCGTGTCTACAGGTTATGATTTCGTACAAAATGGCGTTACTTTTACCCAGTTGAGATTTGAACGGGATCTACTGAGCTGGCGAATGGACTTCAATTGGGTGCCCTTTGGAACGCAGGCGAATTGGGGATTCTTTATCGGAATAAAATCAGGCGTGTTAAGCGATATCAAATACGATAAACGAAATCAGCCTAACCGCGTTTTACAATAACGGATAATATACATCATGAAAAAAATAATTTTCACCGACAAGGCTCCGGCTCCGATCGGTCCTTACAGTCAGGCAATTTTGGCCGGAAACACACTTTATACCTCCGGTCAGATCGCACTCGATCCCGCGACCATGGAATTGGTTATCAATGATATTCAAACCGAAACCCGACAGGTGATGCAAAATCTGAAAGCGGTTTTGGCGGCGGCCGATATGGATTTTTCAAACGTTATAAAAAGCACCATCTTCATAACCGATATGAATGATTTTGCAAAAATCAACAGCGTATACGGTGAGTATTTTGACGAGGATAGTGCGCCCGCACGCGAAACAGTTCAGGTTTCTGTTCTTCCGAAAAATGTGAATATCGAGATTTCTATGATTTCGATGCGATAGCCTCCAGGAGCATTTGTGCTGTGGCTTCGTTGGTCGCCAACGGAATATTGTGCACATCGCATACGCGAATCAGCATGTTGATATCGACTTCGTGCGCATGGCTGGAATTGGGGTCTTTGAAAAAAAGTACCATTTTAGTTTTTCCTTCCGCCACACGCGCCGCGATCTGAGCATCGCCTCCCATAGGACCCGACAGCATCTTTTTCACCCGGAATCCGGCAGCCTCGGCTTTTCGTCCCGTTGTACCGGTCGCAATGATTTTGATGTTTTCGTGAATCAAAATTTCTTTGTTTCGGTTAAGGAACTGCACCATGTCGGCTTTCATCCTGTCGTGTGCAATAATTGCGATTTCCATAAGTGATTACCTAATGTCTACATATTAAGAGCGTGGTACGCGATAAGACCATCGATGGGCCTTCGCAAAACGTTACCAAGAGTAATGTGGTGTTTATCCAGAATTTGCTTTAGTTCGTCTTTCAAATAAAAGGCGATAGAACCAATGAAATTTACCGGAACTTCCTGATAATTCGAGTACTGCTTTATATAATTCTCGACAAAATCCTCCATGCTTTCAAAAATAATTTTTTGGATGAACGATTCGTCTTTGTGTTCGATCAGAAATTTGGCGAACGTTGCCAGATATGCATTCGGATTCGGTTCCTTGTACAGGTTGTGTTTAATGACATCGGCATCCAAATCATATGCCTTTTCAAATTTACGCGCTAAATCAGCGGGCATTTTATTGAAATAATACGCGCGGATAAGATGTCGGCCAAATTGATTACCGCTGCAATCATCCATTGCTATGTAACCCAGGGACTGCACGGCTTGATGAAGTTCGGACCCATCGTAAAAACTGCAATTGGATCCCGTTCCAAGAATGGCGACAATAGCTTGTGTGTTCTTGGGTGTTGTAGCATAAACGGCAGCGTATGTATCTTCGTGTACCGATATTTCGGCGCTGGGAAAATAGTCTTCGAAAATAGCCGAGAGCTGGCTGCGCATTCGCTCAGTTCCACACCCGGCGCCGTAGAAGTACAGATGGGAAACACGTTTTTTATTATGTGAGATATCGAATTTGTCGTTTAGACGCTCAATCACTTCGTCTTTGTCCAAAACTTCGGGATTCAGACCTAATGTCTGCGTGGTGAAAAGCACTTTCCCGTTATCGTCTATCGAAATCCAATCGGCTTTTGTCGAGCCGCTGTCCACTAATAATTTCATCTTTGTAATTTGGTTGGTCAATTAAAGGTTGAATATACAACAATTCACTGTTGAAAACCGGCCTATTTTAGCGAGTCGATATATACGCACAAGTCAACCATCTTACTTGAGTAACCGTATTCGTTATCGTACCATGCCACCACTTTGAAAAAGGTCGAATTCAAACCAATCCCGGCTTTTGAATCGACGATGCACGTACGCGAATCTGACACAAAATCCTGCGAAACCACGTCGTCTTCGGTGTAACCCACTATTCCGGAATGACTTTCATTGGAAGCTCTTTTAAAAACGTCCATAATTTCCTGGTAAGTTGCTTCCTTTTTAATTTTTACCGTTAGGTCCACTACTGATACATCGGCGGTTGGTACGCGCATTGACATTCCGGTGAGTTTTCCGTCCAATTCAGGAATAACTTTGCCAACGGCTTTTGCCGCGCCTGTGGATGCTGGAATGATATTCAGCAATGCCGATCGGCCGCCTCTAAAATCTTTTCTCGACGGACCGTCAACAGTTAGCTGAGAAGCTGTTGTGGCATGAACGGTCGTCATCAGTGCCTCCACTATGCCGAAGTTATCATTTATGATCTGCGCCAGCGGTGCCAGGCAGTTGGTCGTGCACGACGCATTGGATACGATTGTATCGGAAGCAATGGCTTTCTTATGGTTCACGCCCATGACAAACATAGGCGCATCGGCCGACGGAGCAGAAATAACCACCTTCTTGGCGCCTCCTTTTATATGGGCATCCGCTTTTTCAAGCGTGGTGAAAATTCCGGTACATTCTGCCACTACATCAACGCCGGCCTGGTCCCACTTCAGTTGCGACGGATCCTTTTCGGCAGTAACCCGGATTTCCTTATCGTTGATAAAAAGTTTACCATCGCGAACGTCGACCTTGCCATCGAATCGGCCATGAACCGAATCGTACTTTAGTAAATATGCCAAATGATCCACCTCAAGTAAATCATTAATAGCGACCACTTCTACATTATCCCGTTTGATGGTTTCGCGCAAAACAATTCTTCCAATTCGTCCGAAACCATTTATTCCCAATTTTACTTTTGACATCTTATTTTTTTTTAATATTAGTTTAACAAAACTGCTAGGTCGACATTATGTCGGATACCCGCAACAGTTCCCGGTCTATTACCGTATTACCTTTAATTGCTTGTTCCAGGGGCGTAAGCGTAATTTTGTCGCCAACGATCCCTACCATAAAATTTGATTTTCCAGCCAATAATGATTCGACTGCCTTTACTCCAAATCGGCTCGCAAGTACGCGGTCAAAACAAGTGGGCGAACCGCCTCGCTGCATATGGCCCAGTACTGAAACCCGAACATCATATTCCGGCATATTCAATTCGACATAATCCTTGAGTTCAAACACGCTTTTCCCAATCTTATCGCCTTCTGCAATCACTACAATACTCGAAGATTTACCCGAAGCCTTGCTCTTTTGGAGCGACTCTAATAGCCGATCAAGTCCGAGGTCTTCCTCGGGAATCAAAATCTCTTCGGCTCCGGCGCCAATACCGGCGTTTAGCGCGATATGGCCGGCATCGCGCCCCATGACTTCGACAAAGAACAATCGGTTATGCGAACTCGCAGTATCGCGAATTTTATCAATTACTTCAATGACCGTATTTAATGCCGTATCATAACCTAAGGTGTGGCTCGTCCCAAAAATATCATTGTCGATAGTGCCCGGAATTCCCATTACAGGAAACCCAAATTCCTTATTGAAAACTTCGGCACCGGTAAAACTGCCATCGCCGCCAATAACGACCAGCGAATCTATGCCTGCCGCCTGAAGCCGTTGATGTGCCAGTTGCCGTCCTTCGGGATTACGGAATTCGGTTGACCGGGCCGATTTCAAGATCGTCCCGCCTTTATTGATGATGTTGTTTACGCTCCGCGGACCCATCTCTTTGAAGTCGCCTTCAATCATTCCTTGATAACCGCGATAGATGCCTACGCATTCGATATTGTGATAAGCACAGGTTCGCACCACCGATCTGATCGCCGCATTCATTCCGGGAGCATCACCACCCGATGTAAGTACGCCGATTTTCTTTACGCTTTTGAGCATTTAGTTTTTATTGAAAGGTAAAATTAACAAACGCAGTACAGTTTCGCGGTTGATCTGCGAATATTTTAGCAAAGTTTTGATTATTCAAACGTTTTCGTTAATAAGTTTTCAGTTTACTAACGCAAGGACAGAATTTGATTTTAGAATTCCTCAGGAATAGCTTCGCGATTGGGTTTGGGCGAGGTGCCTTCATTTTCCTGTTTCTTGTCGGGCGGCGCGATGAATTGAATGTTGTCTGGAGTTACGCTGGAATCAGGGATCAGGTAAAGTGATTCTTGCTCGGTAGTTATTTTCTTAGTTCGGAAAATTTTATTCACCAATTCTTTAAAGGTGTCAAAGTCGACTTCGTATGTAACACCCAGGCCTTGAGTGTAACCAACTCCTTGCCCGATATAATTGATGTCGTTCTCGCGGTTGAATACTCGCAGGTGCATGGTGCCGTCTTCGTTCACCCTATATTGTACTTCCACATCACCAACAATTGCCGATTCATTTATCCCGCCCACAGGCACACCAACTTTTCCGTTAATGGCAATACGTTCATTGATCTGTGTCGAAACAGTGAAACCTACCCTACCGTCGGCTTCGGTTCCCGGTCGGCGGTCGGCTGAGACATAATCCAGGCCTACATTGAACTTTCCGTCCTCATCCTGAAAAATATCACTGAATATTCCGCTGGCGCGTTCGAAGAGATTTCCGGCAAAATCGGATTGGTTTACCCCTTCCGGACTCAGGAAACCGCCCGAGGAAAGCAAGTATAAGGCCTGGGTTTGGCGCGTATCGCGATCGTCCAGTTTATATTCTATTTCCGATTTTAGGACAGAAGTCACGGTTGGGAAATTTATATCGAAGTCGGGTTCAGGACTGGTAAGGCTTCCCTTGACGGCAATCACAACTTCAACCGGCACTTTTTTATTTACCGACGGATTTTCAAGAAGAACAGCCGGGTTGGCCGTGGTCGTATATACCGCTTCGAGATTTAATACTGCCCGCATCGGATCGCCTTCCCAAATAATGGATCCACCTTTTTTGACCGTAAATCTTTTATCGATTATGCCGCCATACTTAAAATTATAAGTTCCTTCATAGGCCTGAAAATCGCCCCACATATTGAATTTTCCGAGGGTATTTATCTTAAACAACAATGAGCCGAAACCTTTTCCTTTCATTCCGTGCCCCGAACTCCGATCGAGAATCACTTCGACTTCCGCTTCCGGCGTAATATCAAAATCAAACTCCAGTTCAAGCCCCTGATAATTGCGGGTGACATCGACAATTCCCCTTTCGAGGTTGTATTTTTCCTTCGGACTCAAAAAGTGTATGTACCCGTTGCTTCCGACAGCTTCTGTATTGCTTATCGGGATTTTGATTGCGGTACCGCGCTCGGACATTGCATTCACCTTGATGAACAAACCGGTAACAGGTCCTGTGATTGAAGCATTTCCATTTATAAAAGCCGTACCGTAGTATGCCGCGTCTTCACTATCTTGGGTGTCGAGCGCTAATAGACGGTCGGCACTGATGTTTATATCCAATTCCCATGCAGAAAATTTGTCGTGCCTGATGCGGCCCACAAGAAAACCTTTGGTCAAATATTTAGTGTCGGTAATTCCTGTATTACGTATAATAAATTGGTTGGTAGTCAGATCGACGATCGATCGGCGGTCAATTTCGTATTCGACATTTAGATAAGGAACGGTGATGGCGGCGTTATCCACGTACAAACGTCCGTTAATTTCCGGATTATTTACATTTCCTGCCACATTTGCAGTTCCGGAAACAAAACCTTTAATATCCGAAATAGCATCTCCGGCCAGAAGACCGTTCAACGTTCCCAGATGAAAATCCTTGAAACGGACATCCACATTCATATCGGTCTGCCCCGAAATCACACTAAAATCACCTGCTGCCTTAAACGATTCGACATTCTTGTTCAATAAAGTCGAACTGACTTTGAACTTGCTGAAATTTTCATCGCCGGTCACGTCAATATTTAGATCACCCAGCGCAAGATCGTTTACTATTAGCGAATCGACAGTCAGCGAGGACGAAGGCCGGTAGGCATCATTATTCTGCCGCACACTGATCTCTCCATTGAGCGTACCATCGATCTTGAACCGTTCGAGCTCGGGAGTTACCATGTCTAAAATGACATTTTCGAAAACCAATTTCAAATCTTTATTTGCTTTGCCTTTAAGCGTTCCTCCAAAGGCTATTTTTTGATCCTCATGGGTTAAGGCAATATTCTCGATTGTAAAATTCTGCAGCGATTTATCAAATACGACCCGGTTGTCCGACTGTTCGTTTTCGTTCAAAAACCACATATTGTCTTTGAACTTGATCTCCGATCTATCGATACCAACAACGCTTCGGCTGTTCTCATCGATGGTATGATACAGGTTTAAATTATAGAAATCCTCGGCTTTTGGTCCGCCTTTAAATTCCGACCGCACAAACAGCGTATCGTTAAGTGTGACGTTGATTAGATTAAAATCGGACACTTTGTAATATTTTGTCCGAATGCTGTCGATTTCAATAAATGCGTTGTAAAGCGGGTTTTTATTGTCGATCTGGACGTTCACCTTATCAAAATAGTTATTGAAGGCGGTGATATTCGGCGATGCGAAATTGAATTTGAACTCGCCCCTATCCGAATTTATATTACCGCGAACTTTCGTATTCGTACCGATTTCGATCCCGGGATAGAAGATTTCAATGATTTTATTATATATCGAAAAATTAAAACGCAGGAATTGATTTGGCTTGATTTTATTAGGCGAATAGTTGGCGTACAGGCTCCCCAGAGAATTTTCAACCATTTTACGTAGTTCACCAAATTCGAACTGGCCAACCACTTCCCCCTGAATGATATCGGGCGAATTTATAGTGATGGTACGCGTGCGGTCGGGTGCAAATTCAGATGTAACCTTGAAATCATCAAAATAGTATATATCGTTTTTATTTTGGTAGGATGTTCGCGTAATAAAAATATCGCCATACAAATCATCGAGCGAATTTCCGCGTACATTCATTGTAAGTTCACCTTTGAATACTGAAACCGAATCATTTTTCACCAAATTCATTTTTCCCAAATTGGCATAATCAATTATTGTGTGGAAGTTGTAGACCATCTCCTTTTTTCCGAGATTGACCGTGCCTTCAAAATCCATGAACAAGTTGGGATCGTTTACAAATAGCTGGCCTTGAAATACCGAGTTGGCGATATTGCCGTTGGCAATGATTTTAGTATAGGTATAATCTTTGAACTGCAGTTTGAAAATATCACCGGAAAACGATGTATTCAGGTTGTTTTCCTTCAGTCCTTTTCCGTCGACATCAACATCCAGACTTACAATCCCAAGATCACTGCGCTCCAGAAAACGACCCATATTAAAATGATCCAAAATGATATTTCCCGCATAGGTCGCATTATCGATATCGTTGATATTACTCATCTGCAAAGCCGATTCCACCCGGCCCAATGCAGTAATCATATTAAAGTCCACATCAATGGATGTGGTGGTGATTTCGGCATCACCGCGAATATTAAAGTCTCCGATTTTTCGCAGTGCCGAAGGCAGTTTTTTACCCAATACTTCCGGAAGCAAATCAACTAAAGTTTGATAATCGGACGAGACCCGGTCAAAACTGCCATCCATATAAAAACCTTCGCCACCTTTTTTGAAAAGATTTTTGAAGCGCACGTCTCCGATAATCTGCGAATTATTGTCATCGGTAATACGTAGTCCGGTGGCACGCAAATCGTTCAAGGTTCCGGTAATATGCGAGGAAAGTGCAAAATGATTGTCGGTTCCCAGACCTTTATAGAAATACCGAATATCGTTGGTCGCCAATGAAGATGCGTCGACCCTGATGTCGAATTTTACTTTATTGGTAAAATCTGCGAAATCTTCTTTGATGTACTTCAGATTCACATCGCCGCGCAGGTAGGACGCTTCAGTGTTCAAATCAAGATCATTCAGTGTAATCTGGGTTTTCGAATAACTGAAATCGGTGTTGAGTTTTTTTACTGCGAGACCCCGAAAATCAATAAACGACATATCCGATATTTTAGCTGATACATCGGGACCGTAGATCCGAAAATTGGCAAGTTTTGCGTTTAAATGAGTGAAATCCAACGTTTTTGGAGCCGGAACATTGTCGTCGATCATTAAAAACCGACCACTTGTAATATAGACGTTGGAAGCCTCCATCAAAAATTTGCGGGTCGGCGGACGACCAGTGTCGAATAATTTCAGGAATTTATCGAAATTGGTTTCCTGTTCCTGTTTATATTTTCGGATGGTAAATACCGCGCCGTCCAGATGTAAATCGCCAAACAGCAAATCGCCATTGTAGAGTTGGCGGAAACTTAATATGTTAGTTTGTACCCGGTTGGCGAATATCAGTGTGTCTTTGTGATGGTCGGTTATGATACGCGACCATCAC
>JADMKR010000271.1:5034-8781 GCA_015478765.1 Flavobacterium sp. | reverse complement strand
GATCTCAATTGTACTGTTTGCTTCCACTGTGAATGTCAAGGGCTGCTCGGGGAAAGTCTTTAGAATTTCCAATAATAGTTTGGCCGGAACTGCAACGCTGCCGGTACTTGTAGAATCAATCTCTAAAGTAGAAGACATGGTTGTTTCGAGATCGGATGCAGAAACAATCAAATTGTTATTATCCAACTCGAACAAAAAATTATCCAGGATTGGCAAGGTGTTATTGCTGTTGATGACACTTCCCAGCACTTGTAGTTGTTTCAATAAATACGAACTCGATACTATAAATTTCATTTGATGGCTTTTTAGATGTGTGCGTTTTATGCGCCACATTAATGTTGCAAATATATCTTAAAGATGTATATGTTTACAAGTTTTTTATTAACATTAGCGGCCGTATTTTCTCGATCTTAAGAATGTAAATGTAAATCCAAATACAAGCAAAACTAACAGCGGAACACCCACTGTAATCACCTGCGTACGGGTGTAGTTGGCATACACTTGTTCCTGATCCAGGACAGGAAGTTCCACATGTTTGCTTCGAATGTTGATAAGGCCGGTATCGTCCAGCAGATAATTGACAGAGTTCATCAAAAACTCCTTATTGCCGTATAATTTATTGGTCCATTTGTCAAAACCCAACTCCATTGGCCTGAAATCCTTGTCAAGCTGGTTACGAATTATATCGCCATCGGCAACTACAATCATTTTATTGGCCGAACTGCTCCGTTTGAAAGAACTTTCAGGAAAAGGCAATACCCGATTTTCATACACCGATTTGAAATTTCCTTCGAGAAGTACCGCCAACGGGATAGCACCCGAATTGGCAAACTCAGACTGGTCAGGCCTGTCCTGAACCATTTCAAGAGCCACCTCGACGGGCGTGCCAATGGGTTTCGAGTATTGGGAAGATTGAAGAAGCACCGTTTTGGATACATCGTTTTTCAAAATATCGATGGAGTTGGCGAATTCAAATTTAAGACCGTCAATATTATTCACGATCGGGTGTTTTGCCGTCGGGTAAATCCACGGCGAATAAAACCACGGATATTGCGTGTACTGAGTAGCACTTCCTGTTTCCCCGGTTGCCAGTGCGATAGGCGTTGCCATAACATCTTTTACAAGTACCGGATTGATTCGGATTCCGTATTTAAAAAACATGTCGTTAAGATTGAGATCACGCGGATAGGCCAGGGTGGATCCATATTCGTTGTACAAACTGTCCATTTCAATTGCCACCTGGTCGATAAGCCACAGCGATTTTCCACCGTTCATGACAAATTGATCCAGCACCATTTTCTCTTCGTCAGAAAAAGCTTCGGTTGGCTTGGCAATTATCGCGAGATCGTACTTTTGAAGGTATTTCAGGCTCTCATTCGGTTTAATTGCAACCGAATCCAAAGTGAAAGTTCCGATAAAATAATTTTCGCGAACATTGCGTATGAAATCGGCCATCAACAAATCGTGCAATTGTCCGTTGCCTTTAATCACTGCGATTTTCTTTTCTTTATCGTTTGAAATCGTATTGAAACCGTTGGCGAATGCGTATTCGAGATGCTGGACCGACGATACGACTTTTTCGGCAGTCGATTCGTTCATTGAATTTTTAAGCAAAGGGATTTTGACGCTGCGTTCGCCATAAGTCGCAATAGCCCATGGAAATACAATCTCCTGAGTTTGCTTTCCTTTATCGGCTAATGTGACATTGACAGGTGTGAGTCCGCGTTGCAAAAACGACTCGATGATGGCCTCACGTTCATCGTCATTTTCTAGGGGATTTACGAACTGGAAGATGATGTTCGGATTTTGTGCTTTAAATTCTTCCAATAATTGTTGCGTTTCGGTTTGCAGCTTTGTGAATTCACCTGGAAATTCTCCTTCCAGAAACACGTCGATGTAAAGAGGTTCTGCAATATTATTTACGATATCGAGTGAGGTTGCTGATAAAGTATAGCGATTGTCGGCCGTAAGATCGAAGCGTTTAAAGATGCGAGACGCTGCCAAGTTGATTAGAATCAAAATTACGACAAGGACCAGTAATGACTTTCGGTTGTTCTTTGCTGCTTTTGTCATTATTCTTTTACTGATTTTAGTTTAAATACCGTTAGCGCCAGGAAGAGCACTGCGATGCTCACAAAGTAAACTATGTCACGGCTATCAATAACGCCTCGGCTCATGCTGCGAAAATGACCATCCATACCCAAATATGCAATCCATCCCTGGAATTCGCCGGCATATTGTGCGAGATTCTCGATGCCGAAATATAGAAAAAAACTAATGATCACAGCTGCGATAAAAGCCACTATCTGATTATCAGATATTGCCGAGGTGAACAAACCGATGGCGGTATAGGCGCTTACCAGAAACAGAAGCCCAAAGTACGACCCGAGGGTGCTGCCCATATCGATATTGCCTTGTGGCATACCTAAATCTGAAATCATCCAAACATAAATCAGCGTAGGAAGCAGTGCGAGTAGGATGAGTAAGAAAGCACCGAGAAATTTTCCGTTGACAATTTCCCAAACTGTCAGCGGTTTGGTAAGCAACAGTTCGAGAGTTCCTTGCTTCTTTTCGTCCGAAAAACTTCTCATGGTAACTGCCGGAATCAGAAAAATAAGTATCCACGGTGCGAGGGTGAAAAAAGGCGTCATATCGGCAAAACCACTTTGAAGGATGTTGAATTCACCATCAAAAACCCACAGAAAGAGTCCGTTCATCAAAAGAAATACGGCGATGACCAAATATCCGATCGGCGAACCGAAAAAAGACTTTATTTCACGGAAAAGAATTGCTTTCATATTCGGATGTTATTCTATTGAAATTAATTTATCGACGCTCCATGCTTCAGGTTTAGCATTGAAGTATCTTTTGGTAAATGTCCAGACTTCCTCAAACAGTTCAGAATTGCGATAATTCTCCAAATCCTGTTCGGTATCCCAATAACTGTACGTAAAAAAAATGTCGGGGCTGTTTTTGTCCCTGTACAGTTCTAATAAACGATTCCCGGGACTGTTTCGTATGAGGTGCTTCACCTGCTCAAAATTTTCAAGAAAGGCAGGAATATGTTCGGCATGAAAGCCCATTTTTACGATTCGAATAAACATTTATATGAAATTAATGGTGATTGGATCCCGATAGCCGATGCCGAGTAATCCCGCTGCAGTTCCTGTAGTTAAGGGATTGCTTCTGAAAATTGCAATCTCGAGGAAGCCGGCTTCGTTGAAAATTGCCAGTTTCTCGCCTTCATAGTATTTTAGCGGATATTTATCCGACGTCGCAACATCGGAATATCGCGGCCAGATATTTTTAATATTTCGATTCTTTTTGAACCTGTCATTCAGAATGATTTCATAGGCTCGTCCTCTGGAAATTTCTACAAACATCTTTTTGGTGATGTTCGTTACCAGATTGCCAATATGGTCTATGTAAATCACATAGCCTTTTAAAGAATTGCTGTCATCGGCAATTATCGGTTGCATCTCGGTGACGTTCTTTATTTCTTTTATTTCGCGCCCGATAACATTCAGCAGGCCGCCCTTGGCAAGGTGACAGGCAACTTTTATGAATACATCCAGATCGGTGGCATCGTTTGGCAGGCGATCATGAATGTTGATGGCGACCATTTTTTCGGGAACGAATTTCTGCGTCAGCAAACCGAGGATACCGTTGTCGGCGCAAATGAAATAATGACTATTCCATTGAATTGCAATGTGCTGATTTTCCTTGTTCATTTCAGCATCGACGCCA
>JADMKR010000271.1:0-5024 GCA_015478765.1 Flavobacterium sp. | reverse complement strand
GGGAAAACTTTTATAAGACGCGCCTATAATATAACTCGCCTCGGCGGTATTGAACGGATCGATCTGATGCGAGATGTCGATGACAGTTGCTTCCCGATACTCCGAGAGGATTTTGCCCTTAATTGCGCCAACGAAATGATCTTTAAGACCGTAGTCGGTCGTCAGTGTAATTATCGACATAAAAATGTTTATAAATAAAAGATTTCGGTATCTAAAATTTACTAAATTTGAATGCAAAGCTAATAATTTAAAGCGTTATAATTAAATACTACACCATTTGAACGAAAGAATAATTGAATTGGTAGATATCGCCCCGAAGGATTTTTGGGGTGCGCAGGACAGCCATCTTGATACAATCAAAAAGTATTATCCCAAACTTAAAATCATTGCGCGCGGCACGACGATAAAGGCTTTTGGTGAGAAAGAAGTCCTAGATGAATTTGAGAATCGATTCAACCGCCTAATGTTGCACTTCACGCGTTATAATCGAATCGACGACAACGTCATTGAACGCGTGATTTCCAGTAGTTCGCAGGAAGAACAGCGCATGCCGGATCACGACAAGATATTGGTACATGGTATTGGTGGAAAAATCATCAAAGCGATGACGCCAAACCAACAGCTGTTGGTAGAAATGGTGTATAAGAACGACATGGTTTTCGCCGTGGGTCCTGCAGGAACCGGAAAAACATATACCGGAGTGGCGTTGGCCGTCAAAGCTCTGAAAGAAAAGCAGGTCAAACGAATAATTCTCACACGACCCGCCGTAGAAGCCGGGGAGAATCTCGGTTTTTTGCCCGGCGATATGAAAGAAAAACTCGATCCCTACATGCAGCCTCTTTATGATGCTCTTCGGGATATGCTGCCTCCACAATCACTCGAAGATTATATTTTAAAAGGAATCATCCAGATCGCTCCACTGGCATTTATGCGCGGACGAACATTGGACAATGCTTTTGTCATTCTGGATGAGGCTCAGAATACCACACATTCACAGATGAAAATGTTTCTGACGCGAATGGGCAAAAATGCCAAATTTATGATTACCGGCGATCCCGGGCAGGTCGATCTTCCACGACGGACCATATCCGGATTGAAAGAGGCTATTCTCGTACTGAAAGATGTAGAGGGAATTGGAATCATTTATTTGGATGACAAGGACATTGTTCGCCACCGACTCGTCAAAAAAGTGATCGATGCTTATAAGCAGATCGAAAATCACGATTAGGATTATATCAAACAAAGCGGAAAATCATCGAATTTCCGCTTTTTTCTTTTCTATGTCATTTACTTTCACTTGGTGGAAATCGGTTTATAAAGTACCTTTGCGCAAACCACTTTTATGAAAGCCCTTACTACTACCAATTTCAGTTTCCCAGGACAAAAATCGGTATATCGCGGTAAAGTACGCGATGTTTACAACATAGACGATAAATTACTGGTCATGGTGGCAACCGACCGGCTTTCGGCATTCGATGTCATATTGCCCGAAGGAATTCCCTTTAAAGGCCAGATATTGAATCAAATCGCTACGCGATTCATGGAGATGACCAGCGATATTGTGCCAAATTGGTTGATTGCTACGCCCGATCCCAATGTCGCCATCGGTCATTTATGTACCCCCTTTAAAGTCGAAATGGTTATTCGCGGATATTTGGCAGGTCACGCAGCACGTGAATATAGTTTGGGCAAAAGGACGATTTGTGGCGTGCCGTTGCCTGATGGTTTGCAAGAAAACGACAAACTCGCCAATCCGATAATCACTCCGACTACAAAGGCCGACGACGGACAGCATGATGCCGATATTTCTCGGGAAGACATTCTTAAAAGGGGAATTGTATCCGAGGATGACTATATCGTATTGGAAAAATATACCCGATTATTATTTGAAAGAGGAACCGAACTTGCAAAGGAGCGGGGCTTGATTTTGGTAGACACGAAGTATGAGTTTGGACGCACTGCCAATGGCGAAATAATTTTGATTGACGAGATCCACACGCCTGATTCATCGCGATATTTTTATGCGGATGGATACCAGCACCGACAAGATCGGGGTGAAGCCCAAAAACAACTTTCTAAAGAGTTTGTTCGCCAATGGCTGATTTCAAAGGGTTTTCAAGGTAGGGACGGGGAGGTGATTCCTGAAATGACATCTGTGTATATCGCATCGGTTGCCGAACGGTACATTGAACTCTACGAAAAAATTCTCGGAGAAGCTTTTATAAAGGATGAAGCTTCGGATATTCATTCCCGTATCGAAAACAATGTTACTTCCTATCTAAAAAACAAAGCCTAGTCATTCTTTCTGCGAGTATATTTCTGTAATCGCCACACTGTTAGGTTGTTAAAAATTTGTTATCGTTTATGATTTTGGTAACATAGTGCAATGCTGTGCGTCTATGTTATTAATCATTAATAATTTAAAACAATCATCATGAAAAAATCACTCATTCTCGGTCTAGCGCTAATTACATTTTCAGGCGCCGTAAATGCTTCAAATCAAAGCATTCAAAAATTAATTTCTTCCAATATTTCCTCTGCAACGCCTCTTTGTGTTGCCATCAGTAAAGGCGATGTTGAAGTGGTTCGCAAATTCGTAGAATATGGAGCCGACGTTAATCAAAAGTCAAACGGACTTACACCCTTAATGCTTGCTGCACGGTACAATAATATCGAGATTATTAAAATTCTGTTGGACGGCGGAGCTGATGCATCGGTAAAGAATGATCGTGGACTAACAGCACTGAAACTAGCGGAACTGTCCAATGCTTCCGAAGCGGTCACTGTTCTATCTGGAAAAGCTTAAAAGTTTACAGATTTACCCCGAATGTTAATATAATGCTAATATTTAGTACTATGCAAAACAAGATACCTTCTTTTAGATATATATTTGCATAAGAAATTATCATCAATCAATCAAAATCAATCATCATGAAAAATTCAATCACTTCAGCGTTCATTTTTTCGCTGATAAGTTTAACACAGATCAATGCTGCCGAAATCCAAAATTCAGGTACCGAATCGAATTTAATGGATACCATTAAAGTAGCTGTTGCTTCAGAATCGCACGCCGAGTTCTTAGACCCGGAAACAGTATTTCCCCGAAAAGTTATGCAGGAAAAAGTAGTACTGTCCGATTTGGCAATTACCGAAGCATATATCGAAAAAACTACTACTGCCCAAAGTTTGTCGATAATCACCGCGCGTGATATCGCCGATGGCATATCAATTATCGAAATGGAACTTCCAGCCGTCATGCCTTTAAGGATAATGGATGCTAAAGGTGCCGACGGTAAACTATCTATCAAGAAGAATCAGCTTCTTTCCGATGCTTTGTAAGTCAATCAAAATCGAAAAAAAAAGCACCCTTACCAGGTGCTTTTTTTATTTGTAATAATTGAATGTTTCGTCGGGTTTTAATGTCAGCAACGTTTCATAAATCAGCTTGATGACATTCTCCACATCCGAACGATGAACCATTTCAACAGTTGTATGCATGTACCGCAGGGGCAGCGAAATCAACGCCGACGCCACACCTCCGTTACTATAAGCAAAAGCATCGGTATCGGTTCCCGTCACTCGGGAAGAGGCGAGTCGTTGAAAAGGAATGTTGTTCTTTTGCGCGGTCTCAATAATAGTTTCACGAAGGTTGTTTTGAACAGCGGGTGCGTAGGTTATTACCGGCCCTTTGCCGATTTTGGTTTCACCTTCAATTTTCTGATTGATCATAGGTGTGGTTGTGTCGTGGCAAACATCGGTTACTATCGCAACATTGGGCCGAATTGTTTTGGTTATCATTTCGGCACCGCGTAAACCGACTTCCTCCTGTACCGAGTTGGTGATATATAATCCGAACGGCAGTTTTTTCTTATTCTCTTTCAATAACCTGGCTACTTCCGCAATCATAAATCCGCCCATCCGATTGTCGATCGCCCGGCAAACAAACTTATCATCGTTCATTATCATAAATTCATCCGGATATGTAATCACGCAACCCACGTGCACACCAGCCTGCTCTACCTGTTCTTTGGTGTCGCAGCCAATGTCTATGAATAGATTGTCGATTTTTGCCTGTTCTTCCTTATCTCTATTTCGGGTATGAATCGCTGGCCAGCCAAAAATACCTTTAACAATTCCGTTCTTGGTATGTATATTCACCCGTTTGGATGGTGCTATCTGATGATCCGATCCTCCATTGCGGATAACATAAATCAGCCCGTTTTCCGTTATATAATTTACGTACCAGGAAATTTCGTCGGCATGACCCTCAATAACGACTTTGTACGGCGCATCCCTATTGATGACACCAACAGCCGTGCCATAGGTGTCGGTGATGAATTCATCGACATACGGTTTGAGATAGTTCATCCATAGTTTTTGGCCTTCCGCCTCAAATCCGGTTGGCGAAGCATTATTAAGATATTGTTCGAGAAATTCCAGTGAATTTTGCGTAAGAATAGAGTTGGAACCCATAAATGTTTTTTTTTGCTAAAATAGATATTTGGCATCACAGTTGACAAGTTATTGTATAGTTTTGACCATAATTTACTCTTAATGAAACGCATCTGTCTCCTATTCTTCACCGGATTTTTTTTCCTTCATGCTAATGCTCAAGAGGTTACTCCCGATACTATTGGCGGCATCAATTCCGAAGAGGAGCTGGAGTTACTTCTCGAACCTGTCCTGCTCGAGGAAGTAATTGTGCAACGACATAAAATGGATGCCGAAAGCTTAAAGCGATTTATGTTATTGCAAAATCGGGTATATAAAGTGTATCCATATGCAAAAATCGCCTCGGAGCGACTGATCCTGCTGAACGCAAACATGGCCAAGTTAAAAACCAGTAAGGAGAAGAAAAAATATTTTAAGATCGTCGAAGGCTATATTGAAAATGAATTCAGCGATCGCCTTAAAAAACTCTCCCGTAAGCAAGGACAAATTCTATTAAAGTTGATTTACCGCCAAACCGGTGAAACCGCGTTTGAACTTATCAAAGAACATAAAAGTGGCTGGAAAGCTTTCTG
>JADMKR010000270.1 GCA_015478765.1 Flavobacterium sp. | reverse complement strand
CGACCCTCGGCACCACAAACCGATGCTCTAACCAGCTGAGCTACAACCACCGTGTTTTACGAGTGCAAATATATTACAAATCTTTGCGATTGCAAGATTTTTGCGAAAAAAATTACATCAAATTACTTAAGCTATTGACAGCCACAGGGCGCGCCGACGTAAAACCTTCAGCATAATCAACGCCAATCAGCCGGCCTAGATCCTGCGAACGATATTTGAGGCTGTCAAGAAAATTTTTGGTTGCTATTGGCGTTTCCGGCTCTTTGGTATCGGGATTGTAAAACTGTGAGTCGTACGCCATGATAGCATCGATTCGCTTCTCATTGAACCCTGTAATATCAACTACGAAATCAGGCTTGATATTTATCCATTGAATATAATGAAATACGTTTTGCGGACGCCAAGCTTGTTGCGCATCACCATCATATTCTGTTTCGATCTTGACCAATCCCGATAAAAAACATGCATCGGCCACAAGTTTCGCACCTTTCCCATGATCGATGTGACGATCATCGATCGCGTTGCATAACACAATGCTCGGGCGGTATTTGCGAATTATTCGGATTACGGCCAACTGATGCTCTTCGTCGTTGATAAAAAAACCGTCGCGCATATTCAAATTTTCACGCACAGCCACCCCCAGAATCTTTGCGGCATTGTTCGCTTCCCGATCCCGAATTTCAGCCGATCCGCGCGTTCCGAGTTCGCCCCGCGTCAAATCGACGATTCCCACGGTTTTACCGCCTGCAATTTCCTTGGCGATTGTTCCGCCACAGCCTAATTCCACATCGTCGGGATGTGCGCCAAATGCCAGTATATCGAGCTTCATCATAATATTTCTTTGATCGTCATCGACTTATCGACGGTTTCCAGATATTCTTTTTCGGCGTTACTATCTTTGGTAACTCCGCATCCTACATATATTGATGCGGTACTTTCCGCTATTTTCATGCAGCGCAGATTGACATATAAATCAGTAAACGGTTCTGTTTCCGGACCTGAGTTGATTTCACCCAGAAAACCCGTATAAAACTCTCTGTCATAGCCTTCATTGGCAAAGATAAAATTTAAAGCTTCGCGGCGTGGAAGACCGCAAACCGCCGGTGTTGGCTGGATCGCCTGCAACGCGTCTTTCACCGTGGCTTCCTTTTTAAAAATTCCTTCAATGTCGGTTTTAATATGCAGCAGTTTTCCGGCGCGAGCCGTGTACGGACTCGAAACAATCAATTCGGATGCGAATGGCCGAATGCTTTCCAATAAAAAATCGGTTACGAACTGTTGCTCTTCTTTTTCTTTCTGATGCCATTTAACATTCGAAGAACCGTTAAATTTTTGCGTACCCGCCAGCGCAACTGTTGAAAATCGTCTGCCGTCACACCGTAACAGTTGTTCGGGCGAAGCGCCTAGCCACATCCCTATCTTGGGATGATACCAGCAATAAACGAAAGCCGATGGATAACTGCCGAGCAAGTTTTCAAACGCAGTGACCGCATCAAAATCACCTATCGAACAATCTTCTTTTCGTGATAATACAACTTTTTTAAATTCGCCTTTCTCAATTGAGAGGATCGCTGAATCCACTAATTTTTCGAATGAATTCTTCTGTGTCTGGCTATTGCAATCGGGACTCGTTGAAACTTTCTCCTTTCGTTCAAACCATCCCGCTGTGTGTATCTCGGATTCCGATTCTGGAAAATACGGAATTGGTTCCCCGTTAAACGGTGCGATAACAAATCCTTTTTCGGAATAGTCATCAATAAAGTATAAGTGATCATTACTTTGCAGGTAACTCACCAGTCGCTTGTCGTCCGGTTTGCGAAACATGACAAACGGAAGCTGCTGTTCTTGTTGTTGCTTTATTCTAAGGAAGAAATCTGTCATAGCTTTCGTTTTGGCATAACCATATTGGTTAGTTTACAAAGTGAAATCAGATTATCCTGTTCGTCGGTGATTCTGATTTCCCATAGATGAATGCTTCTGCCTTTATGAATTATTCTCGCGACCGCCGTAACTATCCCGTCACGTTTGGCTTTTAAATGGTTGGCCGATATCTCAATTCCGCGTACTTCCGATTTAGAATTATCTATAAACAGCATCGATGCTGCACTGCCAACACTTTCGGCCAAGGCCACTGAAGCACCGCCGTGCAACAATCCCATTGGCTGGTGAACGGCTGAATTAACAGGCATAGTGGCGGTTAGAAAATCGGCGCCCGCATCAATGAATTGTATACCCAGCGTTTGCATTAGTGTATTCTTCGAAAACTCATTGCACATCGCAATCATCTTTTCCCTATCAGCCATATTTATGAAAATCATGATTCCGCACAGGATGACCCGATTGCGGAGATCAACATTAATTCGGAGTTAAATTACACTATTTTCGTAATTCAGAAAAAATTTTCTGTAAGAATGTGAGAATCTTTTAAGATGTGATAAATAAATATACTTTTACATTCCAGAATACGTTCGTTAAAAAAACCATCCATGAATAAATCGTTTATATTGCTGCTCGTTTTTGTGATAGCGCTTACATCCTGCCGAAATGATTTTGATTTCGAACCTAGCTCAGGCGGACTTGAATTTTCCCGGGACACGGTATACCTGGATACGGTTTTCACCAATATCGGATCCAGTACCTACACCTTGAAAGTGTATAACCGAAGCAGTAAAGATATCAGAATTCCAACGATTCAACTTGGCAAAGGACTGAATTCAAATTATCGGATGATGATTGACGGTATGGAAGGCAACAACGGCAAAATTTTCAATAATGTCGAACTTCTCGCCAAAGACAGCATGTTTGTCTTCATCGAAACTACTGTCGATGTGGCCGATGCCAATCCGACTGATTTCCTCTATACCGATCAAATCCTTTTCGATGTTGGTACAAATCAGCAAACAGTCGAACTTGTGACGTTGATCCAGGATGCGTACTTTCTATATCCGCAACGATTTGAAAATGGTTCCACCGAAGAGCTGACTATCGGCGAAGAAAATTATTACGGCTTTTATCTGGATGAAAACGATCCAGTCAATGGGAATGAGTATATTTTTGGTGCCGACAAACCTTACGTTATCTACGGACTTGCAGCAGTTGCTTCCGGTAAAACATTGACGATTGAACCGGGCGCACGTGTTCACTTCCACGATTCATCAGGCATAATTGTCGCCGAAAACGCTTCGATCCACGCCCAAGGCCAGCCATCGTCGACTGAGGGATTGGAAAACGAAATCATCTTTGAAGGCGATCGGCTTGAGCCGGGATTTGCCAATTTCCCAGGCCAGTGGTTTGGCATTTGGCTCACATCGGGAAGCACCGGTAATTTATTCGATCATGTCACAATCAAAAATGGCACTATTGGAATTTATGCTCAAGATACCGATGCTATAATCGACAATAGCCAGCTTTACAATAATTCACTCTATGGCGTGTATGCGCAAAATTGCACTATATCGGGTAAAAATGTGGTGATCAACTCAGCCGGAATTGCATCACTTGCCTGCACCTATGGCGGCACTTATAATTTTACACATTCTACTTTCAACAATAACTGGCAGAGCTCAAGACAGCTTGCAGTTTATATTAGTAACTATATCGAAGATGTTGGTGCCCTTCCGCTGCACGAAGCTACATTCAACAACTGCATCATCTATGGTTCGAACCAGGTTGAAATGTTGCTGGATAAAGATCCATCCCAGCCTTTCAATTATCAATTTAACAGTTGTCTATTGAAATTCAATAATACCAATAATCAGTTTACCAATAATCCACTGTATTTGTTCGACAGTGATCCCGAACATTATAACAACATCATCCGAAATCAAAGTCCGCGTTTCCTTAACGTAGCAGGAAATCAGCTTTATATTGAAAATGAACCGTCAGGTGCTTTCCAGCAGGGAAATCCAATTTTTGTCCCGACCGCTCCAACAGATATTACCGGATTGCAACGATCTACCACCGCGCCCGATATCGGTGCTTATGTAGCTCGTATATTCCTGTAAAACGGATGCGAAATTCTTTGACGGATGCCGATTTTAGCCTAAATTTGCGCAACAACAACAGCTAATCGACATACAATGATTCATTTCTTCGGAAACGAGAGCGCCACCGTTTATGCAGTCCAGATGCAAAGCGCGCTTTCGCCAGAAAATACCGCTAAATTGAACTGGCTTTTTGGCAATGCCGACAAAATCGAAAAATCCGTACTGACGGATTTTTTTGTTGGTCCCCGTGCGGCAATGGTGACTCCGTGGAGCACCAATGCAGTTGAAATAACCCAGAATATGTGCATCGACGGAATTACCCGAATCGAGGAATTCCACCGTTGTACGCCTGAATGCGCCGATTACGATCCGATGCTTTCGCAGAAGTACTCCGAGTTGAATCAGAACATATTCAATATCGATATAACACCGGAGCCGATAATTGAAATCGCCGATGTGGCCGAATACAACCGCAGTGAAGGTTTGGCACTAAGCGATGAAGAAGTACATTATCTCGACGGTCTCCGAAGCAAAATCGGGAGAAACCTGACAGATTCTGAAGTATTTGGATTTTCGCAGGTGAACTCGGAACATTGCCGACACAAGATCTTCAACGGGAAATTCGTCATCGATGGCGAAGAAAAAACCGACTCGCTTTTCAAATTAATCAAAAAGACATCGGCACAAAATCCGAATGACATCGTTTCGGCATACAAAGATAATGTTGCATTTGTCAAAGGGCCGCGCGTTCAACAGTTCGCACCGAAATCGGCCGACAAACCCGACTTCTACGAAACCAAAGATTTCGATTCAGTAATTTCACTAAAAGCTGAAACCCATAATTTCCCGACGACAGTTGAGCCATTTAATGGCGCCGCAACCGGTTCGGGAGGCGAGATCCGGGACAGGTTGGCCGGCGGCCAGGGTTCGCTCCCACTAGCCGGAACTGCCGTTTACATGACCTCATACTCACGGTTGGAAAATGGCCGAGATTGGGAAAACCGAATGCCGGCGCGCAAATGGCTGTATCAAACGCCAATCGACATATTGATAAAGGCATCAAACGGTGCATCCGATTTTGGAAATAAATTTGGCCAACCGCTGATCACCGGGTCGGTGTTGACATTTGAACACGATGAAAAAGCCGATGGTCATTTAGCCGACGCCCGCCAACTCGGGTATGATAAAGTAATTATGCAGGCTGGCGGAATCGGATACGGAAAACTTGACCAGTCGATTAAAAAGAAACCTGCCAATGGCGACAAAGTGGTAATCCTAGGTGGAGAAAATTATCGGATCGGAATGGGCGGCGCAGCAGTTTCATCGGCCGATACGGGCGAATTCAGCTCCGGAATCGAGCTTAATGCTGTTCAACGATCGAACCCGGAAATGCAAAAACGCGCGGCAAACGCGATTCGCGGATTTGTTGAAAGCGATGAAAATCCGATCGTTTCCATCCATGACCATGGCGCGGGCGGGCACTTGAACTGCCTATCGGAACTGGTTGAAAAAACCGGCGGTAAAATTGACCTTGACCGATTGCCTGTTGGCGATCCTACACTCTCGGCCAAAGAAATCATCGGCAATGAATCGCAGGAACGAATGGGTCTTGTAATTGGAAGCGAAGGAATGGAAACGCTCGAAAAAATAGCCCACCGTGAGCGTTCTCCAATATATGAAGTAGGCGAAGTCACTGCCGACAACCGATTCATTTTCGAATCCAGGTCGACCGGAAACAAACCTATGGATTTTGCGTTGGAAGATATGTTCGGCAGTTCGCCGAAAGTCGTAATGACAGATTCGACCATTCAGCGCAATTATTCGGATATCATTTACACAGACACCGATTTTAAAACAAGTCTGGAAAAAGTGCTGCAACTGGAAGCGGTAGCGTGCAAAGACTGGCTCACCAATAAAGTCGATCGATGCGTTGGCGGAAAAGTAGCCAAACAACAATGCGCTGGCCCTTTGCAGTTGCCATTAAATAATGTTGGCGTCATGGCCCTTGACTATGTAGGCAAAGAAGGTATTGCCACCGCCATTGGCCACTCGCCCATCGCAGCCTTGATCGACCCTGCTGCAGGAAGCCGTACTGCAATTGCAGAAGCTTTGTCGAATATTATTTGGGCGCCGATTAAAGACGGCATCCGTGGTATTTCGTTGTCGGCTAACTGGATGTGGCCGTGTAAAAATCCGGGTGAAGACGCGCGCTTGTATGCAGCCGTTGAATCGTGTTCGGAGTTTGCCATTTCGCTTGGTATCAACATACCCACAGGAAAGGATTCGTTATCGATGAAACAGCGCTATCCCGAAGGTGACGTGTTGTCGCCGGGAACGGTGATCATTTCGGCAGCGGGCAACTGCACCGATATCAATAAAGTTATCGAACCGGTACTTCAAAAAGGCGGTGGCGATATTTATTACGTAAATCTGTCGCAGGACAAACATAAATTAGGCGGATCATCTTTCGCTCAAATTCACGGAAAAATCGGAAGCGACGCACCAAATGTCAATGACTCGGAATTTTTCGTTAGAGCATTTAATACCATCCAAAAATTGATTTTGGACGGAAAAATCGTTGCAGGCCACGATGTCGGCAGTGGCGGATTGATCACAACATTGTTGGAAATGTGTTTTGCCGATGTGAATCTGGGCGCCGATTTCGATCTGAGTCCTATTGGTGAAAGCGACACTTCAAAGCTACTGTTTGCAGAGAACATTGCCATTGTATTTCAGGCATCGGCGGATGTGGAACAGATTTTTAGCGAAAGAAATATCGAATGTTTTAAAATAGGATCGGTTTCGAATACACCAGCAGTAAATATCGCAAATGGTGATTTTTCGGAAAGCCTGAATGTTGATGAACTTCGAAATACCTGGTTCCGCACTTCATACTTATTAGACAGAAAGCAGTCGGGCGACCAAAAAGCTAAGGATCGATTCGAAAATTTCAGCAAACAGCCATTACATTACAAATTCCCGACTGGTTTTTCAGGACGTAAGCCTTTGGTAGATTTTTCAAAACCTCGTCCGAAGGCCGCAATCATACGCGAGAAAGGCAGCAACTCGGAGCGGGAAATGGCCAATGCGATGTATTTGGCAGGATTTGATGTCAAGGATGTACACATGACCGATTTGATTTCGGGCCGCGAAAATTTGGAAGACATTCAATTTATTGGCGCGGTAGGCGGATTTTCGAATTCGGATGTTTTAGGATCAGCGAAAGGATGGGCTGGCGCTTTCCTTTATAACGACAAGGCCCGCACCGCACTGGAAAAATTCTTTAGCCGCGAGGATACTTTATCGATTGGTATTTGCAATGGCTGCCAGCTTTTCATGGAGCTTGAACTTATAAATCCCGATCATGAAGTGCACGGCAAGATGAAACACAATGAATCAAATAAGCATGAAAGCGGGTTTACGACCGTTCGCATCCAGCCAAACAATTCAGTTATGCTAAAATCACTTGAGGGATCCACCCTGGGTGTATGGATTTCGCATGGCGAAGGACGTTTTGATTTACCATATTCAGAAGATAAATACGATATCGCAGCAAAGTATGCTTATAAAGAATATCCGGCAAACCCTAACGGATCGCACTTTGACATTGCGATGATGTGCGACAAAACCGGCCGTCACCTGGTAACTATGCCTCATATAGAGCGATCAACTTTCCAATGGAATTGGGCGCACTACCCGAAAGATAGAAATGACGAAGTCTCACCATGGCTGCAGGCGTTCATCAACGCGCGCGAATGGATCGTAAATAAATAATTCAAAAGGCTTTTTAATTAAAGCCTTTTTTTATTTTAGCCGAAAACATATGTATGGAAGCGTCTAATCATCTGATTTGTGCTGATGTGTTTGTAAGCATTTATAAATGTTCACCAACCCGACGTACGGATATAATCCCATAGAAATGTATTGCATTTGAATACATTTTTTAAATGCCCGAATTTCACTATTTTGCAAAAAAATTCCTTCATGACCAAAATAACACGCCTGTTCGACTTTCCATATCATCAGCTAGAAAAATATAGTATACCCGATGCTTTGGTTACGAAATATAATGACCAATGGATAAAAACATCGACAGAGGAATATGTGGCCAAAGCCAACGCTGTTTCCCGCGCACTGATACGCATGGGCATTCAAAAAAATGATAAGATCGCAATAATTTCCACTAACAATAGAACGGAGTGGAATATAATGGACATCGGAATTTTACAGACAGGCGCTCAAAATGTACCTGTATATCCTACTATCTCCGAGGACGATTACGAGTATATTCTAAACCATTCCGGTTCCATTTACTGTTTTGTGTCCGATAGTGAAGTACTGCGAAAAGTAAATCTCATTCGGCATAAAGTTCCTGCACTTCGCGAGGTTTATTCTTTTGATACTATCGACGGATGCCGAAATTGGACCGATGTCCTTGAAAACGGACGCGATGACAGTAACCAAAATGAAGTCGAACAGCGCAAGGACTCTATAAAAACTGAAGATCTTGCCACTATAATTTATACATCGGGAACCACAGGGCGACCAAAGGGCGTGATGCTGTCGCATCAAAATATTGTATCAAATGTTTTGGGCAGCGAACGGCGCATCCCTTTCAATGCAGGCAAAACACGGGCCATGAGTTTTTTGCCTATCTGCCACATTTTCGAGCGAATGGTGTTGTACTTGTACCAATATTACGGCGTATCGATTTACTTCGCCGAATCGATTGAAAAGCTCAGTGCCAATTTAAAGGAAGTCCAGCCCAATGTAATTACGGCAGTGCCACGCCTTCTTGAAAAAGTATACGACAGCATTTATGCGAAAGGACTTGAT
>JADMKR010000269.1:3308-8963 GCA_015478765.1 Flavobacterium sp. | reverse complement strand
CGCCGGTTACTGCTCCGGGAGCAACGTGTTTATGGACACAGGTTTCGTACAATTGGAATTCGGGCGCAAGCACTACCGCAAATATTGCCATTTACAACCGCAACTTTGCAGGAGGTGGAAACGATTTTGCGTTAGACGATATAGCGTTACGGGAAACGACCACCTGTCTATACCAGGCGACGGTGACTGTTACAGTATCGCCTCCGGGAACAACGCCCATTTTCAGTCCGGTGAATGCAATATGCGCAGGTGAGACAATAAATCCCTTGCCTACTACGTCCAATAATGGTATCTCCGGTTCGTGGTCGCCAACTCTGAACAACACTGCAACAACTACATACACATTTACTCCATCGGCAGGGCAGTGTGCAATGACGGCCAGTATGACTATTTCGGTCAGCCAGCCTGTGGTACCTGTATTTACATCGGTCGCGCCTATTTGCGCCGGGAATTCTTTGAATCCGTTGCCAACAACATCCAATAATGGAATCAATGGTACGTGGTCGCCCGCCGTAAACAATACAACGACAACAACCTATACATTTACTCCATCGGCAGGAGAATGTGCGGTGTCGACAACGATCACAATTGTAGTAAACCAATCTTCGGTGACGCCAACATTTACAGCTATTGCTCCAATTTGTTCCGGAAGTATGCTGAATCCATTACCCACTACATCTAACGATGGAATCGTCGGAACCTGGTCGCCGGCGATAGACAATACAACCACCACCACATATACGTTCACCCCAGCTGCAGGTCAATGTGCTTCATTGACTACGATGACAATTACTGTAAATCCGGCTGTGAACCCAACTTTCAGCACCATAGCCCCAATTTGTGCCGGTGACGAACTGGATGATCTTCCTACTACTTCCGACAATGGAATTACAGGGACCTGGTCGCCAGCACTAGACAATTTATCAACCACGACATATACCTTCACGCCATCCGCTGGGCAATGCGCTTCGACCGCAACACTTACCATTACGGTAAAAGCTCCTATCGCTTTTAGTATTTCGGAGGCTTGTAACGGAACTCTCTATACCTTGGGTGCAGTTCAGGATAGTGCAACAAATCCAACCTATGCATGGTTTGATCCGTCTGGAGTACAAATCGGGACTTCGTCTTCAGTTGTCATTGCCAGTCCGGGGCTATATGAACTGGAAATCACCCAGGAAGGTTGTAGTAACAGCGAGAGAATCAATGTTATTTCAACAGCATGTGCGATTCAGAAAGGAATTTCGGCCAACAATGATGGAATGAATGACTATTTTGATTTGGAAGCATACAATGTGAAGAAATTAAATATCTACAACCGATACGGGGTGAGTATATATTCTAAAACTGGATATCAGAACCAATGGTATGGCCAAAGTGACAGCGGTAACGAATTACCCGATGGCACTTATTATTATGTAATCGACTTTGATGATCAAAATTCCAAAACCGGATGGATATATCTCATTCGAACGCAATAGATGGATGATCGCGAAAGATTAATACGATGACTTAAAAGCCGCATCAATATTATTAAAATAGGTCCAACGCGCGTTCGAGTGCCATTCCCCGAGACCCTTTAATCAGAACGATGCCGTCGCGTACCGGATTAAAATTCTGCGAAAACGACACGTAATCAGCATAAAAATGCAGATTTTGAGTAGCTGATTTATGTGCAAAAAAATCCTTGCCGATTAAATGACATGTAATTTCAGGATATTGCTGGAGCAAATTTACGATGGCCGAATGTTCATCGGAACTGGCTTCGCCAAGTTCAAACATATCGCCTAAAATTGCTTGTTTGGGTAGTTGGGAAAGCGTAGCAAAATTACTTATTGCCGCAGCCATACTGGTTGGGTTGGCATTGTAGGCATCTAATAGAATGGTAACACCGTTACGTTCAATAAACTGTGATCGGTTATTTGCAGGAACGTAGGACTCAATAGCAAATTTAATAGCATCCGTAGCCACTCCGAAGTATCTACCAATGGCAATCGCCGCTGCAATATTGGTAGCATTATATAATCCGACGAGATTGGACTTTATCACTATGTCATCTATCGTGATTTGAACGAATGGATCGCAATGGACATCGGTTATGTACATTTGGGCGTCGGCGTTTGATGATGAAAACATAAATCTGGAAATACCAGTTGTTTTTTCCACTTGCATCACATCGTCGCCATTGACAAAAACAGTCTTACCGTTATCAGCCAAGTACTTGTATAGTTCGCTTTTCCCTTTAATAACGCCTTCGATTCCGCCAAAACCTTCCAGGTGCGCTTTACCGAAATTGGTGATATAACCAAAGTCGGGTTCGGCAATTCTGCATAAAGCTTCGATTTCCTTTTGATGATTCGCTCCCATTTCGACGACGCCTATTTGGGTGTCATTATCAAAAGAAAGCAACGTCAGCGGTACGCCGATGTGATTGTTTAAATTTCCTACCGTAGCTTTGGTTTTAAACTTTTGGCTGAGTACTACATTGATTAGTTCTTTGGTAGTGGTTTTTCCGTTACTGCCGGTAAGGCCTACTATCGGAATTTTCAGATATCGCCTGTGGAAAAGCGCAAGTTGCTGTAACGCATCCAAAGCATCGGGAACAACAATGGTCCGATCATCAACATAATAGTCAGGGTTGTCGATAAGTACATGTGACGCCCCTTTGGCAAGCGCATCGGCAGCAAAAGCATTGGCATCAAAAGTATCTCCGCGCAGGGCGACGAAAAGTGAATCTGGCAGAATCTTTCGCGTATCGGTGGAAATTCCCGCCGACGCGAGGAAAATCTTGTGAATATGAGGTATGTCCATAAAAAAATAAAAGCCCTGAATAGGGCTTTTAAAGATAATGATAAGAATTAATTTCTCGGTTTTTTTCTTTTAGAATCGGATTTCGGACCAACTCGTGACATCGCACATCTGAAACCGATGTAATCAGTAGCCATATCCTGTGGAAAATATCTTCGTTGTCCCGGATCCAACCAGTACGCCCGGTCTCTCCACGAACCACCTTTATAAACACGAACGTCGTCATTTACAAGTGTTGTGCGTTTGCTTGATTTATCAAACTGTCGAACCATACTTCCAAGGCTGTCGGTAGTTACGTTGTGCTGTGGTGAATCATACATTCTTTTGTTATCCTGTGGCTCTTCACCTTCTTCGGTGCCGAAATCAAAATAACGTGTAGATTGTTTGTCACCATCGCGGTATGCCCGGTTATCGCTCTTGTCAAAATTTACTCTAAGGTAAGTTTCGCGCTCATCAACCGGCACTTGTGCGACCTGTCCTGGGAAATTACGAGCCATAATACGGCCGTTGGCCAATGTATCGTATTTAATAGTTTCTGAAGTCACGATTTCAACCGTTCCATCTTCACCGATCTTATTCTTAGTATAAACGTTACCTCTGTAATAGTTGAAGTCACTTGCTTCATCGTCAACAATTGGACGATAAACATCGGCAACCCATTCTGCTACGTTTCCAGCCATATCATACAATCCGAAATCATTTGGCGGGTATGATTTAACTTCATTGGTAATATCAGCACCATCATCAGACCAGCCGGCGATTCCGCCGTAGTCACCTTTACCTTGCTTAAAGTTTGCAAGTTGGTCGCCTCTAAATTGTCTTTTTCCTGATCGGGTATAACTTCCAGACCAAGGGTATTTCTTTTGTCCTTTATAGATGTTGTATTCACGCTGACCCACATCGGCAGCGGCTGCATATTCCCATTCTGCTTCAGTTGGAAGGCGATATTCCGGGAGTATAAGTCCAGAAGTTCTTTGCGCATAGACATTTGTCGGTTCCATAGGATCGCCGGCAGCGTTAGTTTGCGCTCTTCTTCCTTTTGGCTTTTGAAGAACGATTTCCTCATTCCCGCCGTAGGTTTTTGTTGGCGCCGCCAAATAAGTATCGGTGCTGAAAGTAGCATCTGCAGTCGGATTGAGTTTGGCATCCTTTTTCAGGAATTTCTCATCCTCGAGCGTTTTTTCATTTACCCGATCGGTACGCCATTTACTGAACTCAACCGCCTGAATCCAATTTACGCCAACTACCGGATATTCTGCATATGCAGGATGACGCAGGTAGTTATTGGTCATAGTTTCATTATAACCGAGACGGTTTCTCCATACTAATGTATCGGGAGAAGCACCTTCGTAAATGTTTTTGTAGTTTTCTTCGGTTGGCGGAAATACTTTTTTCAACCAATCCAGATATTCCATATACATCAGGTTTGTAACTTCTGTCTCATCCATATAGAAAGACATCACGTGCTGCTGATTCGGTGTGTTATTCCAATCATGCATTACGTCATCCTGCACTCTACCCATGGTAAATGTTCCGCCTTCAACCATGACAAGACCTGGAGCGGTGGCTTGCTTTTTAAAGTCGGACGCATACTGGAAACCGCCCTTGCTGTCGTTGATTTTCCAGCCGGTCCCGCGGGAAGAATTCTTAGAGCTGCCTTTTTTACTACAGCTCGTTACACCCAATACTACTATTAAAGAAAATAGTAGTCTGATAGCCATAACTTTGTTTACTTTCATACTCTTAGTAGGTAATAAAATTTGTGGCGCAATATAATAATTAACTCGTTAATTGCCGCACCTTTTTAAAAATATCTTCAGCACCGTGTTTTTATTGATGCACATGGTTCTAAAACGCAAATATTTTCCTATTATTATGAGAGCATATCTTAAAAAATTTATTTTTACATTTCGTAATATTCGCCGCCAAAGCCCGTTACTAAACCTGATGAAAAAACATCTATTAGCAGTTCTTTTTTTATTTACGGTCGTCGGTTATGCACAGCAATCCGGCACCGTTTCTCTTATTTGGACCGACAATTCACCGGTTTCCAATGGGATATCGACCTACAACATTCCGCGTTTTCAGTACGAAAACCTTGTTTTCAACGATCATTCACGTGAGATTTTTTACCAGCTGAAGTTGGCATCCTCTTCTATGGTTGATGCAAATTCGCTTCTGATTACCAATATACAGTACGAAAATTTATCTGCAGACCAAATCGGCGACCTCTCTGCGCAGCGAATCCCCGTGTCGATATCGGCAACTATAAAACCTATAAATGCCCGCGGCAACTATTTTGCATTGCTGTCGATCTCTCCTATTATTAATGAAAGCGGAAATTATAAGCGGGTTGTTTCATTTACCTATTCATTTGGAATGAGTTCGCGGTCGGCAGCCGTTACTAGTTTAAATAATCAGGCTGTCGTAAATTCAGCATTGGCCACGGGCGACTGGTATCGGTTTTACGTCGAAAAGTCGGGTGTCTACAAAATATCAAGAGGTTTTCTGCAGAGCCTGGGCCTGAATGTCGACGGCGATCCGCGTAACATCAAGATTTATGGTAACGGCGGAAGAATGCTGCCGTTGGTCAATTCAGTTCCATTTCCCGATGATCCCGAGGAAAACGCAATCCAGATCGTTGGCGAAGAAGATGGCACATTCGATTCCCAGGATTATATTTTGCTTTATGCTGAAGGAATTGACAATTTTAATAGTGAAAGCCAGACCCATAATAATCTTTACAATAAAAGGGCGTACTATTATGTCACCAGCAGCGGCGGTCAGGGAAAAAGAATCCAGGAAATGGCACAACCTTCCGGGGCAGCCACCGCTGTAACCACTTTC
>JADMKR010000269.1:0-3298 GCA_015478765.1 Flavobacterium sp. | reverse complement strand
ACCACTTTCACCGATCATCAATTTCATGAAAAAGACGAAATCAATATCGCGCGTGTGGGACGAAAATGGTTTGGCGAACAATTTGGCGTTACCAGCGAACGCACCTTTGAATTCACTTTTCCCGGCATTGTATCTTCGGAACCCGTAAGCCTGAAAGTTTATGCAGCGGCATCAGCGTTTACGGCAACTACCTTACAGGTCGCGGCTAACGGACAATCGGCAGGCACGTTGACCTTCGCGCCTTTATCGACCGGATCTTCTACAGAGGCTACGACCAACACTTTGCAGACTAACATTTCCGCGTCGGAAAACATTGCGGTTAAATTAACTTACAACAATAATGGCGTTCCCGGTTCGCGCGCATTTTTGGACTATATTATTGTCAAGGCTAAGCGAACACTGAAGGGTTACGGCAAACAATACCGGTTTGAATACGATGGTTCCGCTTCGATCGATCTGGTAGATTTTCAGTTTAGCAACGCATCGTCCATCCCTGAGGTTTGGGATGTGACCGATATATATAATGTAACCAAGGCAATCAATCCCAATCAGGCGAATTTCGCTTTTAAGTCTGCGATGGGCGACATCCGCAAATTTGCGATTTTAGACAGCAATGATTTTTATACGCCACTGAAGGAAGGTCAAACACAGGTAGCCAACCAAAACCTGAAAGGTACCATATTCAATAACGCCCAAGGTCAGTTTCAGGACATCGACTATTTGATAATCGCACCGGCTTTCTTAAACGCTCCTGCCGAAAAACTGGCTAATTTCCACCGGACCTATTCCGGATTGAATGTTAAAGTGGTGAATCTTGAAAAGATATATCCGGAATTCTCTTCGGGCATGCAGGATATAGGCGCTATCAGAAACTTTATAAAATATGTGTACTTCAACGCATCGTCGACCGACCGAAGGGTAAAATATGTGAATTTATTTGGCGATGGTTCATTTGATCACCGCGATATAATACCTAATAATACCAATATCGTCCCGTCGTATCACTCTGGAAACAGCTTCCATGGTGGAGAGAGCGCCTTTGTGTCTGATGACTTTTTTGGACTGATGGATCCCGAAGAAGGCCGACTCGAAGTCTATAATGAACTGTTCGGAAGTACGCCAATCGACATTGGCGGCGTTGACATTGCGCTGGGCAGAATGGTGGTATCTACAGTAAAACAAGCCGATGAGATGGTGACTAAAGTCATCGATTACCACGACTTGAAATCGTATGGAAGCTGGCGTAATAATTATGTTTTGATCGCCGATGATTCTGATATATCCTTCGATAGTTCCCTACAGGATGAACAGGATTTATTAGGATCACTCATAACGCAGTACAAGCCTTTCATCAATGTCCAGAAGATATTCATGGATGGTTACATTCAGGAGACTTCGGCAGGTGGCGATCGATATCCGAAGGCGCGTCTCGATTTGTTCAACGCATTTGAGAAAGGCGCGCTCGTTTTCAATTACCTTGGTCACGGAGGCGAAGACGGACTTTCAACAGAGCGGATTTGGGAGAAAATTGACGGACAAACATTGAGCAATCGGTATAAATATCCATTATTTATTACTATTACATGCGAATTCTCCCGATTCGACAATCCGTACCGGCCAACTGCAGGAGAATATACCTATTGGAACCCAACAGGAGGTGCAGTGGCAATGATAACCACCGTACGATCGATCTCACAAGGTCCCGCTGAAATATTCAACAAAAAGTTATCCGAATATTTACTGTCATACAATCCTTCCGGCGCCAGCAATTCTTATCCTACTATCGCCGAAGCATTGCGGCTGGCCAAGAACAGTTCGTCAAATTCATCGTCTTCCAATGTGGTTTTTTTTATTGGTGATCCGGCGATGAAACTCGCTGTCCCGCAGCCCAAAATCAGGCTGACGCATATTAATGATGTTCCTGTCACCGGAACCGTAGATGATTTTCAGGCGTTGAGTTTCATCAAACTGACCGGTGAAATAACCGACGAAAACAATAATACTATTACGAGTTATAACGGTCAGTTGGCCGTGAATATATTCGACAAACCCATAAATCGTTCAACTTATAATAACGATGGAAACGCGCCGGCGATCAATTATTCGGTCCTTGGCGAGACCATTTTCAGGGGAAATGCATCGGTTGCATCCGGACAGTTTGATTTTGGTTTCGTGGTGCCGCGCGACATTCGAATTCCGTTAGGTAATGGCCGAATCAGTTTTTACGCAAAGCGAAATGAAATCCTGCTGGATAAAACCGGTTATGACAATACTATTAAAGTAGGCGGAGTCAATGAAAATGCCCCTGCCGATAATCTGGGCCCGACAGTAAAATTATATATGAACGATCAATCGTTCGTTTATGGTGGCATCACTAATGAATCACCGTTTTTCCTGGCATATCTTGAAGACGAGAACGGCATCAACACTGCAAGTGGAATTGGCCACGATATGGTCGCTATATTGGATGGCGACGAGAACAATCCGTATATCCTGAATGACTATTACGAAACCGAACTTGATAATTACAAAAAGGGCCACCTGCGTTTTCCGTTCCGAAATCTCGAAAAAGGCTTGCATACAATCACATTCAAAGCCTGGGATGTATATAATAATCCGGTGACAGCCGAAATCCAGTTTGTGGTTGTCGACAACGACTCTGTAACGCTGACAAATGTCCTGAATTACCCCAACCCATTTACAAGCTATACGCAATTTTGGTTTACGCATAACCGCCCGTTCGAACCGTTGGACGTTCAGGTGCAGGTGATGACCGTAACCGGTAAAGTAGTGTGGACCAGAAATCAAATTGTAAATACCGAAGGATTTCTCTCACGGGAGATTACCTGGGACGGCCGTGATGATTTTGGCGACCGGATCGGCAAAGGCGTTTACGTATATAAATTGACAGTTAAATCGACACTGACCAATACAAAATCCGAAAAATACGAGAAACTTGTAATCCTTTAGGAAAGTACTATATTTGTTTAATCATATGAAAAATTAGAATGAAAAAAATCGCGATACTACTGATCTTAATGTTTTCCATACATTTCTCAAACGCCCAGGACAGGGTAATTACAACAGGAGTTCCGTTTTTGCTTGTCGCCGCCGATGCAAGGTCGGCCGGTTTGGCTGATCAGGGTGTGGCAACTTCACCAGATGCTTTCTCACAACAATATAACCCCGCAAAATTTGCTTTCGCCTCGGAGGCTATGGGCATTTCTGTAAGTTATACGCCGTATTTAACCGATTTGGTAAATGATATTTCACTGGGCCAATTAACTTATTACAATCG
>JADMKR010000268.1 GCA_015478765.1 Flavobacterium sp. | reverse complement strand
ACCCGAGCATGACGGTTCAAACTCGGATGGAAATGGTTGTGGCGAGGGGCACGCCAGGAAGGAATTAGGGGTTAGGAATTAGGAGTTAGGAATTAGGGGTTAGGAATTAGTTTTTGGACAGTGATTATTCAGTATCTTCTTTATCGACTGCGTCCTTGTAGTCGGGGTAGAGGAACTTATTGTATGGAAATCGGGTGATGTGGATTTCACGTACAGCCTCGTAGAGTCGCTCGCGGAATTGTTCAAAATTTTCCTTTTCGGTAGCTGATATGAAGAGCGCATTTTTTTCACCTACGGTCCCCATCCAGGTAGCTTTCCATTCATCAAGTGTATAGTGGCTCTTGGTGCGTTCGGTAATCAGATCGTCGTGTTCTATGGTTTGATGTTTATATGCGTCGATTTTATTAAACACCATGATGACAGGTTTGTCATTACTCTTAATGTCCGTCAGCGTTTGATTGACCGAGGCGATATGTTCTTCGAAATCAGGATGGGATATGTCGACCACGTGAAGAAGCAGATCAGCTTCGCGCACTTCGTCCAGCGTGCTTTTGAAAGAATCTACTAATTGAGTAGGTAGCTTGCGTATAAAACCGACGGTATCTGACAGTAAAAAGGGTAAATTTTTGATAACTACCTTCCGAACGGTGGTGTCCAGGGTTGCAAAAAGTTTGTTTTCGACAAAGACCTCACTTTTACTAATTGAATTCATTAATGTTGACTTGCCTACATTAGTATAGCCTACCAAAGCTACCCGTACCATAGCGCCACGATTGCTGCGTTGAACCGACATTTGTTTGTCGATTACCTTGATTTTATCTTTTAGCAATGAGATGCGGTCGCGGACGATCCGTCTATCCGTCTCGATTTCGGTTTCACCAGGACCCCGCATACCGATACCACCTTTTTGTCTTTCGAGGTGCGTCCACATTCCGGCAAGACGAGGCAACAAATATTGACATTGGGCGAGTTCCACCTGAGTTCGCGCATAGGAAGTTTCTGCTCGCTGCGCGAATATGTCTAAAATAAGATTGGTACGGTCCAGAACTTTGCAATCGAGAATTTTAGTTATGTTTTTTTGTTGGGATGGTGAAAGTTCGTCATCGAAGATGACCGTTGAAATCGCATTTTCCCGGATGTACAATTGAATTTCTTCCATCTTTCCCGTTCCAACGAAGGTTTTCGGATTGGGTTTATCCATCTTTTGAACAAATCGTTTTACCACCTCACCGCCGGCTGTAAATATTAAAAATTCCAGTTCATCCAGATATTCTTTCAATTTATCCTCATCCTGATTTTGGGTAATTATACCTACAACCACGCTTCGTTCAAATTGTATATTTTCCTTTTCGAGCATTTTTAGATTTTTTTAATTGTTACAAATTTACGCATTTATGCTCAATACGAATTCACTTCAAGTCTGTACTGGTCTGTCTTAAAAAGAAAGTATTCGTTAAAATAAAGTTATTTAAAAAAATTCTGATAAATTTTGTTAAATTTGAGGTTCTTATAAAACTACACAATTCAATTTCAACTTAAATTTTTTCTTTATGAAGAACATTACATTATTAACTTTCCTGTTTCTTTTTTCGCATCTGGGCTTTTCGCAGCTAGATGAGAACTTTGATACAGCGCCTGCCGCCCCTGTTGGCGGAGGTGTCTGGGCGTTGGCGTCTGGAGATTGGATGATTTTCGACAATGGTGTCGGAAGTGTGAACTGGCAATTAAATACTGGCCCGTTCCCCGCCTATTCAACTCCGAATGCGGCTTTTATAACCAACCAGAATGTCGGCGCCGGGAATACCTCGGTTGATTACCTTGCGACACCGCTGGTAACAATGCCCACAAATGCCCAGCTCCGGTTTATGACCAGGACGACCAGCGCGGGCGATCAGGGAACTATCTACCAGATTCGCGCTGCACCTTCCACTGCCGATCCCAGTTTGATTTCCTCCTACTCTACTTTAGTGGTGGAGTATGATGAAGCAGATCTGACCCATCCTACGAATATTACAACCTACATCGAAAAAGTGGTGTCGATACCGGCATCTGTAGGTCCGAGTGCATATATAGCATTTGTTAAAATATTTACTCACCCTGCGGGTCCGCTAACCGGCGATCGTTGGTTGGTTGACGATGTATTGATCGTTTCGGAATGTTTCACCCCAACGGGACTTAATGCCGGGGGCATCACACAGACTTCAGCGAATTTAAGCTGGAACGCATTAGGAGCAACAGAGTGGCAGATTGAAATTCTTCCAACTTTGGGAACTTTCACAGGAAATGGAGTTACGATAACATCCAATCCGTTTACCGCCACTGCAATTACTACCGGTGGAGCTTTCGGTGCCGCGTTCGCTCCTTCGACAGAATATAAATATAGGGTTCGCGCGGTTTGTGGTGACGGCATCACGAGCGAATGGTCGGATGTTTATGATTTTGAGACATCTTCGCCGGGTCTTTCCTGCGCTGCTCCAATTGTATTCACTACACCTTATAGTACTACCGACAACACCGCAAATTACGGTGACACAACCGATACTGCTCAGCCCGCGACTTGCGCCGGCACTGCGGCAAATTACATGACAGGTAATGATGTGTTTTATTCTTACACTCCAACTGAATCTGGTGCTATCAGCATCGCAATGACGCCTACCGGAACATGGTCCGGTATTTTTGTTTACCAAGGTTGTGCTAATGTGGGCGTAAGTTGTTTGGCTGGCGTCGCAAACTCCGGAAATACCATTCGTGAAATTCCGAGTCTGAATGTAACGGCTGGTCAGGAATATATTATTGTTATTTCAACCAATGCAACTCCGCAAACGGTTGCGTACAATCTAGTAGTTCAAACATTAAATTGTGCTTCGCCAACAGGATTATCGGCAACGGGTACAGGTCCTACCAGTGCCAACCTTTCGTGGGATGCCAATGGAGCGACCTCTTGGGAAGTAGCTGTACAAACGGCTGGTTCTGCGGTTCCAACGGGGGCAGGAACAACAACGGCTACCAATGTAAATTATCCTATAACCGAAACTTTGGCAGGAGCGCCGTTAGCGTTGGGAACACCTTACCAATATTGGGTTAGATCTGACTGTGGCGATGGAACGTTCAGTACGTGGTCAGGACCATATTTATTTAATACCACCTCCTGTGCTGTAGGCTGTAATTACACTTTCGTGATGACCGATTCATGGGGTGATGGCTGGAACGGTAATACGATGAGTGTTATTCAGGACGGTTTGACAATTGCCACGATCGGACCAACTTTTACGACGGGTACAGGTCCGGTAACGGTATCAGTTCCACTTTGCGACGGACCTTTTCAATTATTCTGGAATGCAGGTGGTTCTTTTGGAAATGAAATTGGAGTATCAATTGTGAATTCTTTCGGACAAACTATATTTGTCAAACCTTCTAATACAGGAAGTGCGAACAGTTTATTATTCAGTGGGACGGTTGACTGTAATAATCCGCCATGTTTACCACCAAATAACTTAACTGTCACTGCGCCTACTACAAACGGTGCTACTCTCAACTGGACACCAAACGGTCCAACGCCGGTTTCATGGGAAATTTACGCGGTGGCTACCGGATCTCCGGCACCAACGGCGGCTACTGTTCCAACGGTGACAATTCCGGGAACGACAACACTTCCGTATACTATTACGGGATTACTGGCCGATACACAATATACATATTATGTAAGAGCGGTTTGTACGGGCCCTGGTGTCAATGATTGGTCGGCTCCTTCGCCGAACTTTACGACGCTTCCAACTTGTCCGAAACCGACAATGCTGTTTGCCACTGCTGTTACCCAGAATTCAGCCACATTCAGTTGGATGGCAGGTAGCACTGAAACAGCTTGGGAAATTATAATTACCGATCCCACCGCACCGGTGCCGGCGGCAGATGACCCTAACTGGCAATCGGCTACCAATCCGGTAACAATCAACACTCTGACGCCAGGAACTAGCTATGTGTTTTATGTGCGCGCGGTTTGTTCGCCAACAGATTCAAGTACACCGGCCGGACCAGTTGCCGTCAATACATTGCAAGTGCCGGGAACTTTACCCTATACGGAAGATTTCGAAAATAATCCACAGCTGACAATATCCAACGGTACACAGGCCAACAAATGGATTATTGGTACCGCAGTCAGCAACGGTGGAAGTCACTCGCTATATATTACAAATGACAACGGTGCCAGTAATTCGTATAGCAACACAACTACAGTAGTTCACGCGTATCGCGATATTCAGATGCCGGCAGTTGTCGATGAACTCAACCTTTCATTCGATTGGAGAGCCATGGCAGAATCTTGCTGTGATTACATTCGCGTTTGGATGGTTCCAGTTACTTTCTCACCAACACCGGGTACGTTAATTACTGCCGGAAACAGTGGTGGAGTTCAGATTGGTGCCAATTTCAATCAGCAGGGAACATGGCAAACCGTAAACTACGTAGTTCAAGGCGCAGCTTTTGCCAATCAAACGATGCGACTCGTCTTTGAATGGCGAAATGATGGAAGCGTCGGAAATCAACCTCCGGGAGCAATCGATAACATTGTCCTAAATCAGATCACATGCTCGGCACCATCTAATCTCGGAATCAACAACGTAACCGAGACGACTGCCAATGTAACCTGGACAGGACCTACAGCAGGTGCTGAATCATTCGATTTTTACTATTCGACAACTAACACCGCACCGGGGGATACTACAACTCCAAACGGAAACGTTGTGAATCCTACAACTCCTTTGAGTGGTTTAACTCCTTCTACAACTTACTACTTCTGGGTTAGATCCAATTGTGGTACCGATGGAACCAGTACCTGGACAGGTCCGATTTCAATCACTACTACACAAATCCCTGCAGTTTTAAACTTTGAAGAAGATTTCGAAGGAACAAACGGTTGGTCATATGTTGGTACACAAACAAATAAATGGATTGTTGGATCGGCTGTAAGTAACGGTGGAACACAATCACTTTACATCACCAACAATAACGGAGTGAGCAATGCTTTCACTGTAACTTCTGCCTCGGTCGCTCATGCGTACCGGGACATCCAAATGCCCGCAGCAATTGATGATTTAAATCTTGCATTCGACTGGAGAGCAGTGGGCGAAAGCTGCTGTGATTACATGCGCGTATGGATGGTGCCAAGTAGTTTCACACCCGTAGCGGGAACGCAAATTACGGCCGGTGCTAGTGGCGGTGTTCAGTTAGGAGCCAACTTTAATCAGTCGGCTACTTGGCAAACAGAAAACTTTGTAATTCCTGCTGCAGCTTATGCTGGGCAAACAATGCGAATTGTATTCGAATGGCGCAATGACGGTTCTGTGGGGACACAGCCACCCGCTGCAGTTGATAATGTAAATCTTACAATTATAACCTGCTCGGCGCCTTCAGCACTTACTTTGGACGATGTCAGCCAGTCTACTGCAGATGTGTCGTGGACAGGCCCGAATTCGGGTGCAGAATCGTTTGACTATTATTATTCAACGGTGAATACGGCTCCAGGTTCTACTGCAACGCCGTCAGGAAATGTTCCTGATCCAAACGTTGCATTGACTGGCCTAAATCCTTCAACTACCTATTATTTCTGGGTACGCTCAAATTGCGGAGCAGACGGCACCAGTACATGGACAGGTCCTATACTGATCACAACAACCCAGATACCGGGAGTTCTTGATTATGAAGATGATTTCGAAGGTCCGAATGGATGGTCTTATGTAGGAACTCAAACTAATAAGTGGATTGTTGGAACGGCCGTAAGCAATGGCGGAACCCACTCATTATATATTACAAATAACAACGGTACGAGCAATGCTTATACGACGAGTGCGACTTCGGTTGCGCATGCTTACCGTGATATCCAAATGCCGGCAGCCGTGGGTGAGCTTAGTTTCTCGTTTGACTGGCGTGCTGTAGGTGAAGGTTTTGCAGGCACAAATTGGGATTATTTCCGTGTTTGGCTGGTTCCTGCTACGTATGTTCCGACTGCAGGAGCTCAAATCACCGCTGGTGCAGATCGCATTCAATTAGATGGGAATTTCAATAATTCAGCCGCGTGGACATCCGAAAATTATATTTTCCAGGCGGCGGCATTTTCCGGAAGCGTATTGCGCGTAGTTTTTGAGTGGCGAAATGATGGCGGTGGTGGAAGTCAGCCACCGGCGGCAATCGATAACGTAAGCCTTATTGCGCTTACTTGTCCGTCTCCTATCGAATTAACTGCTGCAAGCACTTCAAATTTGAACGAACTCGAATTGACATGGACGCCTACTGGTACTGAAACACAATGGGAAATCGTTGTACAGGTTGCCGGCAGTGGCGCTCCAACTTCGGGCACTATTGTGACCGGTACCCCAACATTTACATACACTGCGGTTCCGGGAACTTTTTATGAGTTCTTTGTTCGTGCGATTTGCTCTCCTGATGACATGAGTTTTTGGTCTGGCCCGCAGCCATTCTCAATTTTCTCTCCTCCGGGCTGTGCCTCGGTTGATTTAGTGGGAGTTGGGGTTGATATCGTCGACGCAGAAATATTCCTGTGTGCAGGCGAATCACAATGTGTCGATCTTTCGGCCAGTTTCTACGGAATTGGGGCTACAACATCTTATGCTGTTGAAGCAATTGATTACGACCCACCTTTCCCTTTCACTGGTGGAATCGAAATGCCGATTACTTCAGATGATGATTATACACCAAGTTTCGACTTACCTTTTAACTTCTGTTTCTTCGGCGAATCTTATGACTTCTGCAGAATTGGAGATAATGGTGTAATTACGTTTGGAATGCCTTATACAACTACATACGGAGAATATTGCCCATGGACATTGAGCGGACCAATTCCGGATCCTGCGTTTAGTATCAAAAATGCGATTTACGGAGTATTCCAGGATTTGTATACAACCAATAACCCTGGCCCAACAACATCGATTAACTATCAGGTTCTTGGAACATATCCTTGTCGTGCTCTTGTTGTTAACTATAATGAAGTTCCGGCTTTCGGAAGTTCTTGTACAGATCCGCAATATCGTATGACTACGCAAATCGTTCTTTACGAAATTTCAAATATTATTGAGATTTATGTTCAGAATAGAAATGCGTGTCCAGGATGGCAACAAGGTGAAGGCGTATTAGGAATTCAAAATGCCGCCGGTACTTTGGCATATACTCCTCCGGGACGTAATACTGGTGCATGGAATGCAACCAACGAAGCGTGGAGATTCTCTCCGGATGGTGTTTCGAATGTTGAGTTTGAATGGATTAAAGATGGTGAATTCTACAGTTCTGATCAGGACATTCAGGTTTGTATTACTCAGGATACGCACATGGTCGCGCAAGCTACCTATATTGCATGTGACGGTACCGAAGTTGTAACTTCCAGCGAAGTTATGATCAATACAACGTCGCCACTTCCAACTGCCGATCCTGTAACGATAGTTTCATGTTCTGCGACTGGAAATCCTGTATTTGATTTCACTCCGAATAGCACACTTATCTTGAGTAGTGTAACCGATCCAAATATTACGGTAACCTACTATCTTACGGAAGCAGATGCTACTGCCGCTACGAATCCGATTGCAGATGCAACGGCGTTCTCAGGTGCGTGCGATCAAATTGTTTACGTTCGTATTGCTTACGGAAATACGCAATGTTTCGAAGTTAAATCTTTTGAATTAGAGTGTGGTGTAACCGCACCGGCTGTAACGACATTCTTTTACGCATCACCATTCTGTGGATCGGATACGGCAAGTCCGCTTCCGGAACCGGCGCCTGGATTTACGTTAGGCGGAATTTATTCATCCGGCGATGTTACTGTTAACCCAGCCACAGGTGCAATTGATTTATCGACAAGTCCAGCCGGTACTTTTGACGTAACTTATACAGTTGCTCCAAACGGCTGTAATGAAGGCGGTACCTATACGACATCAATTACAATTGAAGCACCAGCTGTTGCTGAAGTTCGTCCAGATGTTTCAGCATGTGGCAGCTATGAACTGCCCGCGCTTGCTAACGGAAGCATGTACTACGCAGGACCTGGCGCGTCAGGAGCTAACTATCCGGTAGGATATTTTATCACTGGTACGCAAGAAGTTTACATACATGCTACCAATGCAAGTTGTACTGATGAAAGCAGCTTTACAGTTACTATTTATCCTGCGCCGCAAATCGATCCTATCGCTCCTGTATTTGCATGCGACAGTTATATGTTGCCAACATTGAGTGAGGGTGAATACTATACGCTATCAGGTGGTCCTGCCGGCGGCGGTAACATGGTGCCTCAAAACACTGTAATAACCGACTTGGGACTGACAACTTTATATGCTTATGCAGAAATCATAACCGATAGCAATGTATGCTTTGTGGAACAGGAAGTTCAGATTACGATTTCTACTACACCAGATGTAGCTCCCGTAGCAGATGTTCAGGGCTGTGGCAGTTTTGAACTACCGGCCATTATTGGTGATGGAGCTTATTACAGCCAGCCAGGTGGTCAGGGTGCTACTTATGTAGCCGGCGATGAGATAACTTCGAGCCAAACGATCTATATTTATGCACAGTCACCTACCAACAGCAGTTGCGTTGATGAGGAATCGTTTGAAGTATCCATTTCGCAAACTCCTGATTTTATGATTACTGGCCAATGTGAAAATAATGTTTTCACCCTTCGAGCTAATGTTGTAGACAATTCATTTGATCTTGACAATGCAACTTATAGTTGGACAGTTACCGGTGACGGGCAAATCCTGTCAGGCAGTAACGATAGTGCTGCGCAGGTTAGTGGTTCGGGTACATATACTCTGACAGTCACTACAGCAGGTTGTTCCGATGTTGTTAGATCTTATTCGCCACCTGCTACGGGTTGTACCATTCAAAAAGGTATTTCACCTAACGGTGATGGCATGAACGATTGCTTTATGCTGGAGGCGTTCAACGTTGACAGGTTGTCGATTT
>JADMKR010000267.1 GCA_015478765.1 Flavobacterium sp. | reverse complement strand
AGGTTATATCTACCCTGGGCATCGTAAAAGCTGTCGGTATTGCCATATGAACCGGCAATTAATATCGTGTTTTCCTGAGAATCGGTAGCGAAACTTGCACGGATAAATTCGGCTAACAAACGATATTCAGCGCGGCTGATCCAAATTTTAATACAGTTATCATCCTCAGCAACCTGATTGTAGAACGTGGTATGCATAGCCGATGTGCCGAGATAAAACGCAGCATTAAAAGCGGTTGAAAATTTGAGATCGGACCATTCAGGAGTGTTCAGGTAAAATCCTTTATCGCCCCAACCGATGGCGACATATTCAGCAGCATTCATCATTGATCCCGAGTGTTTTGGATCGCACAACTCACGCCAATCGATGATATCATTGGTTATTGGAACGACTATATCGGTATGAACGCCGTTAGTCTTAATAAATATTGCAATTTCCTCCGCAGGATCTTCATCAGATTTATTAACGGCTATTAGCGGAGTAAGAAAAGCAAAACCGGCATATACAACTATAAACGATAGGAATCCCACAGCAATATTGCGTGTCATCCGTAAAATCGTTTTAGCTGTCAGTTTCAAAATTTCGAACTATTTCGCGGAGTTTTTGATCGTATTCCTGGTTTGAAATCCGATTGTTTTCAATATCGAAATTCTCGTTGAATAGTGGTAACGAAAAGGTCGCGCGGATATTGCCGCCATATTTGGGCAAGCTAATTTTCGCAACTTCCAATACATTGATGCCGCCGCCGCGCCCCGGCGAAGTGGCCAATAAAAGCATTGGTTTCTGCGCAAAAACAATCTTGTCCTGCCGGGATGCCCAGTCGAAAATGTTTTTGAACGCAACCGAAAATGACCCATTATGTTCGGCAAGTGACAAAACTACGATTTCGGCAAAACGGATTTTATCCAGGAATGCGCGAGCAATTACGGGCTTTCCCAGATCGTTTTCTATATCAACGCTAAAAAGCGGAAGTTCGTAATCGTTCAGGTCCAATATTTCAATTTCGCCATTTTTAAAGAGCGAAGCCGCGTAAATAGCTAATTTCTTATTAAGTGAATTCTTGCTGCTGCTACCGGCGAATGTGATTATTTTCATAAATAAATTTAATCCTAAGTTACGGCAAATAATCAGAATTATACAGCGCGTTTAATTTAAACATTAAATCGGAAATGCATAACATCGCCGTCTTTCACTATATATTCTTTGCCTTCAACGCGTAATTTTCCGGCTTCCTTTACTTTTGCTTCAGAGCCATATTGCACATAATCGTCAAAGGCTATAACTTCAGCACGGATAAACCCTTTCTCGAAATCGGTGTGGATCACGCCGGCTGCCTGCGGTGCTGTGGCTCCAATTGAAATTGTCCAGGCACGCACTTCCTTAACTCCGGCCGTAAAGTATGTTTGCTGTTTCAATAATTTATAGGCGGCACGAATCAATACAGAAGCTCCGGGTTCTGTAAGCCCTAAATCTTCCAGAAACATTTGTCGCTCTTCGTAGGTCTCAAGTTCGGTGATATCGGCTTCCATACCCACTGCCAGAACAATGACCTCGGCATTCTCGTCTTTTACAAGTTCGCGAACCTGGTCCACATATTTATTCCCGCTAACCGCAGCATCTTCATCGACATTACAGACGTATAATACCGGTTTTGAGGTAATCAACTGGAAGTCTTCCATCAACTCTTCCTCGTCTTGGTTTTTTGGCTCGACTGTCCGCACTGATTTTGCCTGCAACAAAGCTTCGCGAATTCTGTTTAACAGCGATTCTTCGGCCTGAGCTTCCTTATTTCCTGTCTTTGCCGCACGTTTCACTTTCTCAAGCCTTTTTTCTACTGTCTCCAGGTCTTTCAATTGCAGTTCGATATCGATAGTTTCTTTATCGCGAATTGGATTTACATTGCCGTCAACGTGAACAATGTTATCATTGTCAAAACATCTTAAAACGTGGATGATAGCGTTACATTCGCGGATATTTCCCAAAAACTGGTTGCCTAGACCTTCTCCTTTGCTCGCACCTTTAACAAGTCCGGCAATGTCCACTATGTCCACTGTCGCCATTTGTACGCGCTCCGGTTTTACGAGCGACTCGAGTTTCTCAATTCGCGGATCCGGCACATTTACAACACCTACATTAGGTTCGATTGTACAAAACGGAAAATTGGCACTCTGTGCTTTGGCATTCGATAAACAATTGAATAAGGTCGATTTACCAACGTTGGGTAATCCTACAATTCCTGCTTTCATAGATGTGACTTTGTTTTAAACTAAAAGTTTGCAAATATACATTAATTAAATGGTCGGCTAAATCCCGAATTGCCATACAAGTTGACGAAATTCCAATTATGTAATATGTATCAATAATTATGTAAGCTATAACGAATCGTTGCCATTAACTTTGTAAAGGTTTAAACAAACAAAGAAATATTATGAAATCATTTGCAATAACTGTTCTTGCCATCATGTTCTCAACCGGACTTGTGGCGCAGAATAAAAATGTCACCGAAACTTCCAAAACGACGGTTACTACCGTGAAAGACTCCGATGGAGAGAAGAAAGTAGTCAGGACGCAAAATACAGAACAACAACAAAATATAGAATTCCAAAACGCCGAATCGAATGCGTTGAACAAAGATGTCAAAGCAACTCCCGTACAGGTAACATCCACTACACAAATTACGACTCCGGACGGAACTACCCGAACTGTCGATGTTGACCGATCGGCCTACTATACTTTAGGAGATCATAAATATCAGGTTCGTGTTGACAACAAAGGATACACCATGATGAACGACAATAGAAAAGCAGGTGTTTTGCGTCAATTGTCTCCCAACTCCTATATATATCAAACGAAAGACAGGACATCTGTAGGTTATTTTGACGAAGAGGGAAATCTGGTTTTACAGACGTATGACGATAAGAAAGATGACATCATTGTCGAGATTTACAAGCGTTCGAATTAAAATTCTTAACACTCCATATATCTACTCTAAAAAAAATCCTGAAAAGTTTATTTTCAGGATTTTTTGCATTTGGTGAATCTGACATTTATTCGTTGTGCAGGAACGCCTGCCGATTGAGAAGCGTTTCCTCACTTTCGACATGATTATCATCCGGGACACAACAGTCTACCGGACATACCGCCGCACATTGTGGCTCGTCGTGAAAACCTTTACATTCGGTACACTTATCGGGTACGATATAATAAATATCATCCGAGATCGGAACCATAGGCGCATCGGCATCCACTTCTACACCCGACGGTAAAATCACTTTCCCCCGTAGAGCAGTGCCGTCTTTAAATCGCCAGTCATCGGCGCCTTCATAGATCGCTGTGTTTGGGCATTCGGGTTCACACGCGCCGCAGTTAATACATTCGTCTGTTATAATTATCGCCATCGCAGATTTGATTTGGGATTCACATCAATATGGCGCAGATAGCCATTTTGACTTATAATTAATATAGTCTATTTTTGCGCAAAATTACGGCCAAAACTCTTCATAAACAAATCAATATGACTTTAGAAAATAAAAAAGACATCCTAATTAAACTCGGTGAGTTCCTGTCGCAATTTTCTACAGATGAAGAGACGCCCGGAAATGGGCAAGAATTGACGTCCGAATTCGAAAAACTCATCTTGCTTTCACAGTCATATAATGGTTGGTTTACACCAGAGCACGTGCGATTTGCCCTATCGTCATGGGCCCGTGCCCTGACTGCTGATAACTTAAATGAGTGGCTGCAACCATACGATTTCAATTTAGTAAATCAAAAAACCGTGGCACTGATTATGGCGGGTAATGTGCCTTTGGTAGGTTTCCATGATTTCATTTCCGTATTTCTTTCCGGTCACCGCGCCCTGATCAAAACTTCGTCAAACGATCAGTTATTGTTACCTTTCATTGTCAAATATTTGATCTCGATCGCGCCTGAACTTCAGGGTCAGTTTTCATTTACAGAAAAACTTCAGGATTTTGACGCTGTTATCGCGACGGGCAGCAACAACACGGCGCGCTATTTCGAATATTATTTCCGCGATAAGCCATCGATAATTAGAAAAAACCGAAATTCGGTTGCCGTGCTGACCGGAAACGAGTCGCACGCGGAATTGGTTGCACTCGGAGAAGATATCTTTCGCTATTTCGGACTCGGCTGTCGCAATGTATCCAAACTATTCGTTCCGAGAGATTATAACTTCGACCCGTTTTTTGCCGCGATGTATGAATATAAAGACGTTATTTATTATGAGAAATACGCCAATAATTACGACTATAACAAGGCCGTATTTTTAATGAGCAATTTTAAGTTGTTGGATAATGAATTTCTCACTTTAAAAGAAGATAGCAGTTACTCCTCTCCCATTTCAAGTATTTTCTACGAATATTACGACGATTTGGACGCGATAAATAGTCGTTTACAAAATGACAGCGAACAAATTCAATGCATAGTTTCATCGGTGGCCAACAATGCAATTCCGTTCGGCAAAGCCCAAAAACCGGAACTTTGGGATTACGCCGACAATGTCGATACGCTGAGATTCTTGCTAAGCCTGTAAAGCAACTAACTACTATAACGTTTTTGTTAATAAACTTTAGGAATTTTACAGAGTGTATTTATCGTTAACCAATCTGATTTCCCGAAATTTGTCTTTCACAGCTATTTAATGAAAAAACATAATTTCAGCGCCGGACCAAGCATTCTTTGGCCGCAAGTATTGGAAGAAGCCGCTAAAGCGGTTTTAAATTTTGCCGATTCCGGACTTTCAATTCTTGAAATTTCGCACCGAAGCACACACTTTATCGAAATAATGGAAGAGGCCCGCGCACTTGCATTGGAACTCCTCGGCCTACAAAATAAGGGATACTCCGCGGTATTCCTTCACGGTGGCGCCAGTCTGGGTTTTGTAATGGTTCCTTATAATCTAATGAGAAAAAATGGGAGAGCGGCGTACTTGGAAACCGGAACTTGGGCTTCGGGTGCAATCAAAGAAGCTAAAAATTTCGGAGAAACGATCATTGCCGCTTCATCGCAAGAATCCAATTTCAATTATGTGCCAAAAAATTACGACATTCCAGCCGATGTCGATTATTTTCACTGCACTTCCAACAATACGATTTACGGCACACAAATGAAGTCATTTCCCGATATTGAAATACCATTGGTATGCGATATGAGTTCTGACATCTTTTCGCGGGAACTCGATTTTTCGAAATTCGACCTGATTTATGCGGGTGCGCAGAAGAATATCGGTCCGGCAGGTACGACTTTGGTTATCCTAAAAAATGACATTCTGGGCAAAACCGGCCGAACGATTCCGGGTATACTTGACTATCGCCAACATGTAGAACGGGAAAGTATGTACAACACGCCGTCGGTATTTGCGATCTATACCTCATTGCTGACCCTGCGGAAGTTGAAAGCTATGGGCGGAATTGCTGCTATCGAGTAGATCAATCAAGCCAAATCGGAAATGATTTACAACGAGATTGATCGCAATCCACTTTTCGCGGGCACAGCAAACGTCGTCGATCGTTCGTCCATGAATGCAACATTCGTATTGAACAATCGGGATCATACTGCTACTTTCGACCAACTCTGTAAAGAAGCTGGAATTTCGGGTTTAACCGGCCATCGATCGGTAGGCGGTTACCGCGCTTCCATGTACAATGCGCTTCCACTGGAAAGTGTGGAGGTGCTGGTGAATTGCATGCGGCAACTCGAAGCTGATCAAACTAAAACATCCTAGATCAAATAGTACCAAACAGACAATTAAGATGAAAATATTAGCGAATGACGGGATTTCCGATGCTGGTAAAACCATGCTGGAGGAATATGGTTTTGAAGTAATCACGACCAAGGTTGCCCAAGAACAGGTTGCCAATTATATCAACCTTCATAAAATAGCGGTTTTACTGGTTCGCAGTGCCACTAAAGTCCGTTCCGAGATAATAGATAATTGTCCGTCACTTAAAATTATAGGCCGCGGCGGCGTGGGCATGGATAATATCGATGTCGATTATGCCCGATCACAGGGAATTCAGGTAATCAATACGCCGGCTTCATCATCTGAATCAGTTGCCGAGCTAGTGTTTGCACATCTTTTTACGGGTGTACGGTTTCTTCACGACGCAAACAGGATGATGCCGCTTGAAGGCGATTACAATTTTGAAATGCTCAAAAAATCGTATGCCGCAGGCGTGGAACTTCGCGGTAAGACGTTGGGCATCATCGGTTTTGGAAAAATCGGAAAAGCGGTTGCCCGTATAGGTCTGGGCTTGGGAATGCGGATAATTGCATCGGATAAATTTGTTGGCAACGGCGAAATTAAAGTCGATTTTTACAATGGCCAATTTATAAATGTTGACATCATTACCGAGCCAATTTCCGACATCTTCAAACATGCCGATTTTATTACATTGCACGTTCCTGCGACCGACGGCTACGTAATTGGCGAAGCAGAACTCGAATCGATGAAAGACAATGTAGGAATTATCAATGCCTCCCGTGGCGGCGTGATTCACGAGGTTGCATTGATCGAAGCCCTCGACCGGGGAAAAGTCGCTTTTGCCGGATTGGACGTTTTTGAAGATGAACCTACACCATCGGTACAAGTACTTATGCATCCAAAAATATCTTTAACGCCACATATTGGGGCATCGACTCTTGAAGCCCAGGATCGCATCGGGACAGAATTGGCCGAACAAATTATTGGCATCCTAAAACCACAGGCCGCTGTTAATTAATTTTGATCGAAAACCTTTTTCCAGTCATTTTCGCTAACTTTATGGAAATGATGCATCATGAAAAAGTTTACAATTGCAATAATAGCCGCAATGTTTGTGACAATGGCCTGCAATACGCCGAAGAAAAATATCGAATCAGATCGTAACGGCAGCGCGATAGTGGGCGACACCATAAGGATTGCCAATGACGAGCTTGAGTATGAAGTGATAATCATCGATCCCGGATTTAACAGTTGGATGCAGATGAACGCCAAACGCCGCGGTTTCTACACACAAGAGTATATGGAGATGAGAAATCGCACCTGGGTCATCGAATGGAACAACCGCGCCCGCAACCCCACCAGCGCTAATACCTTTCTGATGCCAATCGACTACCAAAGTTCTATCGATTATGGCTATGAAGTAAATTACCTGCTATTCAATTACCTCACCTATTTCCAAATTAAAAACAATATCAGGTTGGGCGGATTTGTGCCCCGCATTTAGTATTTTTGCCCTACAAAGATCGGATATGAACAAACTTAAAAAGCGCTGGGGAATCACCTCCAATTATCAGTTGGTAATAATCTTTATCGTCTTCGCAATTACAGGTTCCTCTTCTGCAATCCTTGCCGAAATATTGATGAATTTCTTCGGATGGACAAAGACCACCATGAATTTATGGTTATACTGGCCACTGAGACTGATCTTAATATTTCCGGGGTACCAGGTTTTGCTTGTGCTATTCGGATTTTTATTTGGCCAATTTAAGTTTTTCTGGGAATTTGAAAAGAAAATGCTTCGAAGCATGAAATTAGGATTTCTGGTACCAAACAAATAGTTTACTCTTTAGGTTTATTGAGGACATACGTGTAGAACCACATTAGTGTGAATGTTGGTAACACATCAGTAAAAGGAACTATTTCTTCCACAAAGGAGATCACACCTGCAACTTTACCTGCATTCCCCTTATACATTCGGGTCATCAGCCACGCCGAGATGGGTGCCCAAACAATATCTGACATTTCCGCTAAAATAGGCAGTGCATAAGAAAACATTCCGATCAGATCAAATAACAATCCGAGCCACAGGTTCCGGGTTTTGTTGCTTAAGAGGTACTGCGCGTCAGTTTGTGGATTCATTTACTTTTTGAGTTTATCACTGAATTTTGTGCGTACCTTCTCTATTTTAGGCGTAATCACATACGTACAGTACGATTGATTTTTATTCTGATTGTAATAGTCTTGATGTGTTTGCTCTGCAGGATAGAATTCGGACGCAGCCGATAGCTTGGTGACTACTTTTTTTCCAAAAGTATTTTCTGAATTCAACACCTCGATATAATCCTGTGCAACCTGCTGCTGGGCTTCGCTGTGATAGAAAATCTCACTGCGGTATTGGGTTCCGACGTCATTGCCCTGCCGATTTAATGTGGTTGGATCATGAGTTGCAAAGAAAATTTCCAGCAATTCGCCGTATGTTATTTTTCCAGCCTCGAATTTTATTTGAACTGCTTCGGCATGGCCAGACTCGCCCGAACTAACCTGCTCGTACGTAGGATTTGGATTCTTGCCGCCAATATATCCCGATTCGACGCTATGAACACCGTCAAGTTCCTGAAATACTGCCTCGGTACACCAAAAACAGCCGCCTGCAAAAGTTGCTATTTCTTCACCTTGTAATGCCGTCTTCGAAAATTCGTTGTTAATAGCTTCCATAGTTCGTTGTTCTTTTAAGTGACAGGAGATTGTAAGAATCACTGCGGTAATTCCCAGAATGAATTTCATAAAATATTGATATACGTACGAATTTACAAAAATGGCTTTGCAGTGGCCGACATGTTAACGTAACTTTATAAACTACCTAAAATATCAATGATACTGAGAAAAATCCGTGAAATGTTCGTTTCTTTGCTGAAAGCCCATCTATGATCACCGCCCGAAATATTCATCGATATTATGACAAACTACACGTGTTGAAAGGCGTGGATTTATTTATTGAAAAAGGTGAAATCGTATCCATCGTTGGTGCATCGGGTGCGGGAAAAACAACGCTTTTGCAGATTCTGGGAACGCTGGATAAGCCCGCAGGCGAAGGCGATGTTCAATTATCCATAAACGGGGTCGATATTCTAAATTTGAACGATTCGGCTTTATCCAAATTCAGGAATACACATCTGGGGTTTATTTTCCAATTTCATCAGTTATTACCCGAATTTAGCGCGTTGGAAAATGTATGCATCCCAGGCTATATTGCCAACAGACCGAAAGATGAAG
>JADMKR010000266.1 GCA_015478765.1 Flavobacterium sp. | reverse complement strand
AAAACATATTTTAGTTCTTGGAAATCGCAGTAATTAGATGTGATTCATCGTGTCGAGACCCGCTACTATCACGAATATAAATTTGCAAACTAAGGGGAACAATTTTACTTTTAGCCTTTTAAAACCTAAATTCAATGTTCAAACATTTTATCAGGCTCGAATGGAAAGCGTTTATCCGCTCGGCTTCCTTCGGTGCGAACCTCGCCATAAAAATCCTTATGGGTTTGGCCGCCCTGTATTTTGCGGTTATGTTCATCTTGTTGGGCAGCCTTCTGTATTTGGGCCTTGAGAAGGCAGAAATGGATCCGCTTCCCACCGTCAGCCGATTCATGATCTACTATTTCATAGGTGACCTGGTGATCCGCTATTTCCTTCAGCAAATGCCGGTCATGAATATCCGGCCGCTGCTTTCGCTGCCAATAAAACGATCGACCATTGTACATTTCACGCTTGGAAAGACAATCATTTCATTTTTCAACATTGTCCATCTGTTCTTTGTAATTCCATTTACGATCGTGATGCTTTACAAAGGGCTTCCTGTCGCACAGGTACTTCTTTGGCACATTGCGTTTGTGTCGTTGATTTTCTGCAACAACTTTATCAACGTACTGGTCAATAATAACGACCGAATATTTTATCCTATCGCAGGCGTGATCATCGCGGCGGCACTCGCGCAATATTACGGATGGTATGACATCACTGTTTACACCGGGCCATTCTTCCTGAGCTTTTACGAAACCTACTACGCATTTCTGATTCCCGTTATCGCACTTGCCGCGTTGTATTATTTCTCGTTTTCATATTTTGAGAAGAACCTGCACCTGGATACCGGCCTGGCCAAGAAAAGCGACATAGCGAAAACCGAGGATTTCAATTGGCTGAATCGATTCGGAACGCTGGGTACATTTTTGAAAAACGACATTCGACTGCTGAAGCGCAACAAGCGTTCGCGCGGGACAGTCATCATGAGCATCGTGTTCATATTCTACGGTATGCTGTTTTTTACCGGCGCCATCGAACAATACAGCAGTCCGGCGTGGCAGATTTTTGCGGCGATTTTCGTCTCAGGCGGATTTTTGTTCACCTTTGGTCAGTTCGTGCCAAGCTGGGACAGTTCCTATTATCAACTGATGATGAGCCAGAACATCAGTTACAAAGAATACCTTTCGTCAAAATGGTGGCTGATGGTGATCGCAACATTTGTGTCAACCATAATTGCATCGTTCTATCTATATTTCGGATGGGAAATCTACATGCTGATCGTAGTGGGTGCAATCTATAACATTGGCGTAAATTCTCATCTGGTACTTTTAGGTGGCGCCTTCGTAAAAACGCCAATCGATCTCACGACCCACAAAGCAGTATTCGGTGATAAACAATCTTTTAATTTTAAGACCATCCTTTTATCGCTTCCGAAATTGCTGCTGCCGATGCTATTATACGCCGCCGGCTATTACACCCATAGTGCGGAAGCCGGATTTTTGCTGGTAACCATCGCCGGTGTCATCGGGTTTGCACTTCGCGACCGCGTATTCAACATGATCGAACGCATCTATAAAACAGAAAAATACAAAACCATCGCAGCTTACAAACAAAAAAATTAGCCATGATAATTGCAGAAAATCTTAAGAAAACATACGGCGGGACGACAGTTTTGAACATTCCTGAACTTCATATACCCAAAGGACAAAGTTTCGGCCTGGTGGGGAACAACGGTGCAGGGAAAACCACCTTTTTCAGTCTGTTGCTCGATTTGATCGAACCCACAACCGGAAAAATCCGCAACAATAAAATCCAGGTCAATACCAGCGAAGACTGGAAACCGTTCACGGCGGCCTTTATCGATGAAAGTTTTTTGATCGGCTACCTCACCGCCGAGGAATATTTTTACTTCATTGGTGATTTACGTGGCCAAAATAAAGCCGATGTAGACGCGCTGCTTGCCAAACACACCGATTTTTTTAACGGCGAAATCCTGAACAGCAAAAAATACCTGCGCGACCTCTCGAAAGGTAATATGAAGAAAGTTGGCATCGTCGCAACATTGATCGGCAAGCCGGAGGTGGTTATCCTGGACGAACCTTTCGCTAATCTCGACCCGACTACCGTAAGCCGACTAAAGAAAATCATCCGCGAACTCGCCGCCGATCCGCAGGTAACTGTTTTGGTTTCCAGCCATGATTTGATGCATACGGTTGAGGTTTGCGACCGTATTGTCGCGCTCAACAAAGGCGAAATCGTGAAAGACATCAGGACATCCGCTGAAACTCTAAAGGAACTCGAGCAGTTTTTCGCGGTTTAGGGCGTGACCCCCGAAGCTGCATCTTTTCTGACATCGACAATTGTTGGTCGGGGGTCGGGCTCTGCGTTACAATCTTTATGCAGCGCCACGGTGCTCTGCCGCATAAAGGATTTTCACTGCGATCCCTCACGCAGGATCAAATTCAAAATCCGAATATAATTTTTCACCATCTCGAAAAGAAATGTATTTTTACCAGTCTATATACTAAATGCGGATTTTAAAAGTTTAGGACTTAAATGCTATAAATTGAAAACCACCCTATTAAAATATACCTTTTTGCTTGGAATACTGTGTTTTATCATAGCTTGTTCCACAAAAAGGAACTCATTCATTTCCAGGAATTCGCACGCTTTAAGCACCAAATACAACATTCTTTACAATGGTGGATTGGCGCTTGATGCCGGCATCAACGAATTGAAAGGTACCTACTACGACAATTACTGGGAAGTTCTTCCGGTGGAACGGATGCAACGCGACGAAGCTGAGATGATGCCCGGCCAGACCAAAAATCCAAATTTTGAACGAGCTGAAGAAAAGGCGATCAAAGCGATTCAAAAGCATTCAATGAACATTGGCGGCAGCGAGAAAAATCCGCAGATGGATGAAGCGCACCTGATGCTGGGGAAAGCGCGGTATTACGACAAACGCTACGTTCCGGCACTGGAAGCATTCAATTACGTATTGTATAAATACCCGACCAGCGATAAGATCCACGAAGTGAAAGTATGGCGCGAGAAGACCAACATGCGCATGGAAAACGACGCACTGGCGGTAAAAAATCTTCGTAAATTACTTTCGGAAATAAAGTTCAAAGACCAGATTTACGCCGATGCGAATGCCGCCTTGGCACAGGCATTCCTAAATCTGCAGGAAACAGACAGCGCCGTGGTCAGGCTGCGACGCGCAACAGAATTCACCAAATCGGACGAGGAAAAAGCACGCTACCGTTTTATCACAGGCCAATTATACGACGGGATGGGATTAAAGGACAGTGCGTACGCCGCTTATCAGGACGTTATTGACATGAACAGGAATTCGCCCCGAATGTACGTCATCCAATCCCATGCACGCCAGGCAAAACATTTCGATTATGTGAAAGGCGATACATTGGCATTTACCGAAAAGTTCAACGAATTGCTCAGGGACCGTGAGAACCGTCCGCATCTGGATGTGCTCAATCACGAAATGGCGCTGTTCTACGACACTAGGAAAAAACCTTCACAGGCAAAAGTTTACTATAATAAATCACTCGACGCCATGTCGCAGGACGCTTATCTGAACGCGTCGAACTATCGCAACCTGGCCGATATTTATTTTGATGAAGCCAAGTATGTCACTGCCGGAAAATACTTTGACAGTACGATGGTTCATTTGAAACCCCGCACCCGCGAGTTTAACCTGATCCGTAAAAAACGTGAGAATTTAACCGATGTCATCAAATACGAAGGCATTGCAACTCGCAATGACAGCATTTTGAATGTGCTTGCCATGAGTGATTCGCAGCAAGTGGCGTATTATGAGGAGTACATTAGCAAATTGAAGAAGGAAGACGAAGAAAAGGCGGCCGCCGCCGAGAAAGAACGCATCGCACAGGAAAATCGCAATGCTGGAGTTTTTGGCCAAGATGATATCGCCAGCGCACGTGAGATTTCTTCAGCAAGCCGCAGGTCGCCATCTGTGGCCGACGTCCCTGCCCGCTCATCGTCGGGGAAACCAGGTTCATTTTATTTTTACAATCCGTCGACAGTCGCATTTGGCAAAACCGAATTCCGCAAGAATTGGGGTGATCGGCCTTATGTGCCTAACTGGCGAACAATCAAAGGCAACAAATCCTCTAGCGTTGAGGACGAAACGGCTGAGCTGACGCCCGACCAACAAATGGCATTGGAACAACAATCTGCCGTCGCCGATGCTCGCTACACACCTGAATTCTATATTTCGCAGCTTCCCACTTCGCCTGCGACCATTGACAGTCTCGGAACGGAGCGCAATTTCGCATATTATCAGCTAGGTGTCATTTATAAAGAGAAATTCAAGGAATATCAACGCGCAGCCGACAAACTTGAGGCGCTTTTGCAAAACAATCCTGAAGAGCGGCTGGTTCTGCCATCGTTGTATAATCTTTATAAAATTTACGAAATTATCGACCCGTCAAAAATGACGTCGATGAAGCAACGGATTCTTTCACAGTATCCTGAATCGAGATACGCGCAAATAATTAGCAACACAGAAGCAGGGCAATCAAACGTACTCACACCTGAAGAAGCATACAACAATCTATTTAAAGAGTACGAAAAAGGTGATTATCGGAACGTGTTGGAACAATTGGATATTGCTGTAGATCAATATACGGGTGAGGAAATCGCCTCCAAATTTGAATTGTTGAAGGCACATACCACCGGTAAATTAAAAGGACTTCAAGATTATAAAGCGGCACTCAATTACGTTGCGTTGAGCTATCCGAATCAAGACGAAGGAAAGCAGGCAGAACGAATTCTGCGGGAAGACGTGCCATGGCTGGAATATTTGCAGTTTAATGCATCGGAGCCAATGAGCTGGAAAATCCTGTATCGTTCAAAGCCGGGCAATAAGGATGTTAAAGCATTGCAGGACAAACTGAAGAAGTTCATATCGGAAAGAACTTCTGAACAATTGTCCCAATCGTATGATATTTACACGATGGACGACGATTTTGTCGTAATCCACGGAATCCATACCGAAGAAAGTGCCAAAGGTATCGCAACGGTTTTGGCCGAATACAAGGATTACAAGATAAAGTTGGATCCGATTGTCATTTCATCGGATAACTATAAAATTGTACAGATAAAGAAAAACTTGGAGGAATATCTTGCCGATCCAAAAAAACCGGCAGTCGAAGGACCGCCTCCGGTGATCAACAAAGTACAGCAGCAAAAAGTGAACGAGGCGCCGATTCAACCGCGCGCCGGAAAAGCGGCTCCTGCAACCCGTCAAGATGCTGCACCGCCAACACCTAATTACCTGCCGCCGGGCTCTCCGGGAAGTACACCGGCCCAACCTACGCGCCAGCAGCCATCACAGTCGATGCAACCGCCGCAGGAAGTAAAAAAACGATAACATGTTCGATAAGAGTCCGAAGAAATCCTATACCGACCTACTTGGAAAAACTAACCGTCTTGTTGAAGGAACCACCATTCGGGGCGATATTAGTTCGCAAGCCGATTTCAGGCTCGACGGCAATCTAGACGGCAATTTTCAGTCGACCGGCAAGATTGTCATTGGTCCGGCGGGTTCTGTAACCGGTGACATAATTTGCCGAAACGCCGATATCGAAGGAACGTTCGAAGGGAAAATCCAGGTAATTGAAATTTTAAATGTCAAATCGAAAGCCCATATCTACGGCGAGGTTATTTGTGGCAAACTATCGGTGGAACCCGGAGCCGAGTTCAGTGCGTCATGTGTTATGAAACCGCAAATAAAAAATCTGCCACCCCATGAGCGAAAAGAAGAAAAAGCTTAACACAAAACCGCTTAACAACTATATCAAATTCTCGGGATATGTATTTCAGATGGCAGCGACCATAGTTGTTTTCGTTCTGGTTGGGAAATATATCGACAATCGCATGGGTCATGAAAAACTTGTTGTGACGGCAATTCTGTCGGTGATTGGCGTGTTATTATCTTTATATAATCTCTATAGAAGCGTAAAGAATGTTAAGTAATTTTGGGCGATCTGCAATAAAGTTGCTGATTTTTACGGCGGTGTTGGTTGCATTGAATTTGCTACTGGTGAAATCCGAAATAGTTTCGCGTAGTTTCATTGCTATTTCCCACGTTTTCTTCTTTTCGGTTAATCTACTTTTGATTTTTTTGTTTGATTTGATAGCACGCATTAATATAGGTCGGGCGGGATTTGTTTTCATAGCATTCATGTTTGTCAAGATTCTCCTTATCGTACTGTTACTTTCGATACTTAGCAGAAGTACTCCGTTGCATAAGTGGTTGATGCTCAACTTTTCGGTGGCCTACCTGGCTAATTTATTTTTTAGCATTTATTTATGTCTTAAAACCCTTAATTACTATCAAAAATAATGTTTGGGAAGACTTTTTTTAGAAAATAAATACATTACCTTTGCCGAGATTTAAAAAAAGTACAAATAATGCAAAAGCGGGGTGTAAATTATCTTATCATATCTTTCTTTTTTCTGATTATTTTCGCATCAAACGTGGTTTATGGTCAACTTCCGCAACACGAGGAGTCGGCAGCTCAAATGACAGGGTTGGTCGATGAAGAAAAGGAGTTTAATGCGGTTGAGATGATTATGCATCATATTTCGGATTCAAATGAATGGCATTTGTGGACAACTGTTGATGAGGCGGGCGAGGAGCATCATGTTTCGATTCCGTTACCGGTAATATTGATTTCCAACGGTGAACTTCTGACTTTCATGTCGAATAAAGTTGCGCATGGCCACGAATACGAGGGATTTATCATGAGCCATGGGCGCGTCACTTCTACCGATCCGAATGTACAACGTGCCAACATAGGCGATTTGTTCTCGGGACTTGATAATAAATACATTGATTTATCGATAACTAAGAATGTAGCCGGAATACTGGTTTCGATTGTAGTTATCATGTTGATTTTTGTGGGTACCCGAAAAGCCTATGCGAGAAATAATGGGGTTCCTTCCGGAATAGCATCTTTCACAGAACCGATCATACTTTTTATACGGGACGAAGTTGCCATACCGAATATTGGCCATGCTAAGGCAGCCAAATTCCTGCCTTTGTTATTGACCATGTTCTTTTTTATCTGGATTAACAACCTTCTCGGATTGGTTCCGCTTTTTCCCGGAGGTGCTAACGTTACCGGTAATATAGCTGTTACTTTGGTATTGGCTTTCATCACCTTCGTTACTGTAACTATTAACGGAAATAAATCATACTGGGGACACGTCTTTAAGCCGCCAGGGGTTCCCGTTTGGTTGTTACCTATTATGATCCCGGTCGAATTCCTGGGGTTGCTAACAAAACCGTTTGCTTTGATGATGCGACTTTTTGCGAATATTACCGCAGGCCACATCATGATCTTAAGTTTGGTTTCGTTGGTATTTATGTTCAAATCTCTTGCTATCGCGCCGGCATCGGTTGCATTGGCGTTATTTGTTTCTGTTCTTGAATTATTGGTTGCAGCATTGCAAGCTTATATCTTTACCGTTCTGACTGCGCTGTTCATTGGAATGGCAGTTCATGAGGAACATCATTAATAATTATTTATAAACCCGTTAAATTTAAAAAATGGAATCAGCAGGATTAATTTACGTAGGAATCGGATTGGCAGTTTTAGGTGTTGGTCTTGGTATCGGTCGAATTGGTGGTTCAGCCATGGAAGCTATTGCTCGTCAGCCTGAGGCTGCCGGAAAGATCCAGGGAGCTATGCTAATTGCAGCAGGTCTTATCGAAGGTGCAGGTCTTATTGCAATCATCTTCGGAGCTTTTGTAAAATAAAAGCACTTATTCAATTTCCGCAACGGTTGGTTGCGGAAATTGTTTTTAATTATTCAAAAAAGTATATAATATGATATTACTGAGTGCAGGTTCAGAATTGATCAATCCAGGAATCGGACTTATTTTTTGGATGCTGGTAACATTTGTTATCCTTCTAATTCTTTTGAAAAAATATGCCTGGAAACCAATTTTAGGTGCTGTAAGCGAAAGAGAAGAAGGAATTCGTTCTGCATTGCTTTCTGCTGATATGGCACGAAAAGAGATGCAAAATTTACAGGCCGACAATAAAAGGATATTGCAGGAGGCTCGGGCCGAACGCGATCTAATGCTTAAGGAAGCCCGCGAAATGCGCGAAAAAATGATAGCCGAATCAAAGCTTGATGCCCAAACAGAAGGCGCGAGAATGATTGAGCAGGCTAAAACTGCGATCGAAAGTGAAAAGAATGCCGCTATGGCGCAATTGAAAGAGCAGGTTTCAAGTCTGTCTGTTGAAATTGCCGAAAGAATCCTTCGCGACGAATTGTCGAACAAAGAGCGTCAGATGGAACTTGTAGACCGTATGCTTGGTGACGCAAAACTGAACTAATTATGAAAGGTACAAGAGCAGCATCGCGATACGCAAAAGCCATTCTTGAAACAGCACGATCAAAAGGTGTTGAAGTCAATGTCGATAAAGATATGACTTTGATCGCATCGACCGTTGCTTCTAATGCTGAGCTACGCGATTTCATTCAGAATCCCGTGATAAGTGCCGATAAGAAAGAAAGTGCATTTGCAGAAATTTTTGCCGATGTCGATCCGGTTACACGAAGTTTATTTACGCTGTTATTGTCTAATAACCGCTTTGAAATATCGATGACGTGGCGTTGCAGTACAATAGTCAATTCAATGAACTTTCGGGAGTTGAGGTTGCTAAAGTGACTACCGCAATTCCTATGGATAGCGAAATGGAATCGAAAGTTCGTGCAAAAATCAGCACTTTTTCAGATAAAAAAATCAATATCGTCAACATAGTTGATCCGTCGATAATTGGCGGTTTTATATTACGTATCGGTGATCAGCAATATAATGCATCTGTTTCAAACAGGCTTCAGACGTTAAAGCGTGAATTCGCAAAATAGATAACACCTCTGGTGTCAATATTAATACAGAAGATAAATTATAAATATTATGGCAGAAATTAAGCCTGCTGAAATTTCAGCAATATTAAAAAGACA
>JADMKR010000265.1 GCA_015478765.1 Flavobacterium sp. | reverse complement strand
CGAGAATCAGAAACTTTCAAAAGGTGATATTCTGCTATTTGCATCGGTTGGTGCCGGCATGAATATCAACGCATTCGTTTACCGATATTAGGAGCTTTTCCGGCTGTCCACTGCAAGTCCGCGCCCCATCGCCATTTTTGCAAGCAGTCACCTGCGCTTCCGATGGTCGCGCTGCGCCAGCTGCAAAAATTCGGCAATGATGCTGTGGTCTTTCCGCTGCCATCCGGGCTAAAAGAACCGCATTGGCCAAAAATCTTGATTATATTTGCACAAACCCGCCTATGTACGAGCACACCTACCCCACCGAACGATTTCGCCGCACAGTGGAATTTGTAAAAAAACATTTACCGCTTTCCGAGACTATTCTGGATCTCGGAGTGCCAAATCCGCTTTCGCAAATCTTACAGCAAAATGGCTATACTGTTTTCAATACGGGTGGCGAAGATTTGGACAATGACCGATCGGCGTTGCAAAACCGCACAGGAGCAGTCACCGCTTTCGAGATTTTTGAGCATCTGCTAAATCCGTTCACGGTACTTACCGAGATCTCTGCCGATAAAATATTCATATCAGTGCCATTGCGATTGTGGTTTGCCACTGCTTATCGCAGCAAAACCGATCCCTGGGACAGGCACTACCACGAATTTGAAGACTGGCAACTCGACTGGCTACTTGAAAAAACAGGCTGGAAAATCATCGACCGTCAGAAGTGGGCACATCCGGTGGGAAAATTCGGCATCCGCCCGCTTTTACGCAAATTTACGAATCGGTATTATATGATCTATGCCGAAAAGATAAAACCAACTGCATGACATACTGTGTCATCATACCGGCGCATAATGAGGAAGCATTTATCGGCTTGACGCTGGATTCACTGCTTGCGCAAACGACTCTGCCCTCGATAATCGTCGTCGTCGATGATCATTCCACCGATGGTATGCCTCAAATCCTGGCCGATTTTGCCGCCAATCATCCAAGCATAAAAGTGGTTTCGCACCTGTCGGATGTTGAACATTTACCGGGAAGCAAAGTCATCCGTGCTTTTCAGAAAGGATATGATTCACTCAATGAAAGCTATGACATTATCGTCAAGCTCGACGCCGATCTTATTTTACCCGACAATTATTTCGAGAGAATTATCTCTGAATTTGAATCCAAACCACGGGCGGGAATCGTCGGCGGATTCGCCTATATTGAAAAGGACGGAAATTGGGTACTTGAAAACCTAACCGACAAAGATCATATACGCGGTGCATTTAAAGCATACCGACGCGGGTGCTTTGACGATATTGGCGCGCTAAAACCAGCGATGGGTTGGGATACGGTCGACGAACTATTGGCAAAATTCCGTGGATGGGAAGTGGTCACGCTGTCAGATTTGAAAGTAAAACATTTAAAACCGACCGGGAAAAATTACAATAAATCGGCGCGGTTTAAGCAGGGAGAAGCTTTTTATACGCTTGGCTACGGTTTTTGGATTGCCTTAATCGCATCGGCAAAGTTGGCGCTGATGAAGAAAAGTCCGTTGCTGTTTTTTGATTATGTGCGTGGTTTCCTGAAAGCTAAATCGGCTAAAACACCCATGTTGGTCACACCGGAACAGGCGTCATTCATCAAATCCTACCGGCTCGCCAAGATGAGAAGCAAGATATTCTGAAAACCCAAAATACTGCTAACGCATCCCGATTAAATCATAACTTCTTCCTATTTTAGCTAATATTATAAACAAATGATGCTTACCCGCTACCTGACTCAAATTGGCCGCTATTTTCTGATGCTGAAAGAGGTTTTCAATCGGCCTACAAAATGGTCGGTGATGAAGCCGATGATTCTAAAAGAAATCGATGATCTTATCATAGGGTCGTTGGGAATTGTAGCCTTCATTTCGTTTTTCATCGGCGGTGTTGTGGCAATTCAAACCGCGCTCAATTTGACGAACCCTTTGATTCCCAGGAGTCTTATAGCATTCGCCACACGGCAGTCGGTTATTTTGGAATTTGCCCCTACTTTTATTTCGGTGATTATGGCCGGCAAAGTAGGATCCTTTATCACCTCAAGCATTGGAACCATGCGTGTGACTGAGCAAATCGATGCCCTCGAAGTGATGGGTGTGAACTCGCTCAACTACCTGGTGTTTCCCAAGCTGATCGCGATGATGTTGTATCCGTTTGTGATTGCGATGAGTATGTTTCTCGGAATTTTGGGCGGATGGATGGCCGGAGTTTACGGTGGCCTGGTCTCCAATGAGGAGTTCATTAGCGGTTTACAAACCGATTTCATTCCGTTTCACATCGCATACGCCTTTATAAAAACAATGATTTACGCATTCCTTTTAGCAACAATTCCGTCGTTTCACGGTTACTTCATGAAAGGTGGCGCACTGGAAGTGGGTAAGGCCAGTACGACATCGTTTGTGTGGACCAGCGTTATGATTATTTTGATGAATTTCATTCTGACCCAACTACTTTTAAGCTAATGATCGAAATTAAAGACATAGAAAAATCGTTTGGCGATGCGCATATATTGAAGGGCATCTCGACCGTATTCGAAACCGGAAAAACGAACCTGATCATCGGGCAGAGTGGATCGGGAAAAACGGTATTGTTGAAAACATTGCTGGGCATTCACACGCCGGAAGTGGGTACGATTTCGTTCGACGGCCGTATTTATTCGGAATTGACTCCGGATGAAAAACGGACACTGCGCACCGAAATAGGGATGGTTTTTCAAGGCAGCGCGTTATTTGATTCGATGACTGTTGAACAAAATGTCGCATTTCCACTTCGCATGTTTACATCAAAGCGCACGAAGGAAATAAAGGAACGTGTAAATCAGGTGCTTGACAGAGTGAATCTGGAAAATGCCAATAATAAATTTCCGTCGGAGATTTCTGGCGGTATGCAAAAGCGGGTGGCGATTGCGCGCGCGATCGTCAATAATCCGAAGTACCTGTTTTGCGATGAACCAAACTCAGGTCTGGATCCCGAAACTGCGATTGTAATTGATGTACTGATCCAGGAAATCACCAAAGAATATGATATTACGACTGTAATAAACACGCACGATATGAACTCGGTGCTGCAGATCGGTGAAAAAATTGTTTTCCTCAAAAAAGGATTCAAAGAATGGGAAGGCGACAAGGACGAGATCCTCGAAACCAAAAACAAATCGATTGTTGAATTCGTTTACTCGTCAGATCTTTTCAAAAAAATCCGTGAAAACCTGTTAAATGAAAGTGACGAGTAATTGTCATCGGATTAAATAGACCCAACCCGTCTTTTCAATTCCCCCGGCAAGACGTACATAGTAATAATAAGTGGCCGTGGGCAATTCGGAGCCATTCATGCTTTGTCCGCGCCATTCGTCGGTGTACTGTTGTTGTTCAAAAACCACCATACCATAACGGTTAAAAATCTTCATCATTTCTACATTCATACCCGTCAGGTTGAAAGTATCGTTAAAACCGTCATTATTTACCGAAACACCTTGTGGAATTTGGCACACGGTACCATTTACAAATACCGAAGCAGTTTTCTCACAACCTGTATCAAACATGGCCGTAACCAAATACTCGCCCGATGGCAAACCGCTAACCACTACCTGATTTCCTACCGCCGTAAAATTGGCCGGTCCTGTCCATTCGAAATCCGCTCCTTCGATTCCATCAGGCGAGGTAGCGGTTAAAACATACTGTCCGTTGACGCAATTTCCTGTAGCCTCAAGATCCGGAGTTTGGATTATTTGTACATCAACCTCAGCGAGGTCAGATTCGCAACCGTTTATAGTTGTTTTCACAGAATAAATACCACTATGACTTTCGTTCGCATCCGGTATCACCGGATTTTGAAGTGTCGATGAAAAACCATTTGGTCCGCTCCACTCGTATTGATTTTCGGCAGGACCATCGGCAAACAGCAGAATATCTTGTGACTGGCACACCATCCCGTCAATATAGGCGACCGGAGCGTCCGGTATTGGATTCAGCATCATAGCGATCGTCGAGGAATCAGGCGCGCCGCAGGTACTGGTAACGGTATAATCAAATGAATGAGATCCGAATGTTCCATTGGTTTGCCAAAGCCCGTCGGCAATTACTTCATTGGTGCTTAGATTGGTCCAAACCCCGCCTACATCATACGGACCTGTAATCAGGTCAAACAAATTCTGCTGTCCGGGATCGCCACAAATTGATACCGAATTATCGTTTCCGGCATTGGCATTTTGGAAGTTGGATAGAATTTCATAATCCACTGTAAAATCGATGCATGCCAGTAAACCGTTTGAAGATGTGATACGAACATGGTACATGCCGGCATCGGCCGAAACATTAAACGGACTGAAACTTAAGGTAGCAGACGTACTCAGTATATTGGCCATATCATCGCCTTTCCACCATTCGTATATTAGAAAGCTGAAATACGGAACCGAGAGGGACCCATCCGCACCCGGGCAAATTTGTGTGGCGGTAATCGGAAATTCAAAACTCTCGCTAACATCGTACAGTCGGTTTAAAATATTGCCGCATGTATCCTCAACCTGAAAATTATAGATGGCGGGTGCCAAATTAAGGAAGATGTTTGATGTGCCGTTCTGAATTAAAAACGGCATCCCATTTTGTGCGGTAATCCTGTATAATAATGGCCCGGCCCCGTCGGCATCAATAATTACGTCAAATGAGTTACCACTGCACGCAAAAGGAAAAATTGCATTGATAGCCGGAACGCCGTCATATTCGAACGAATGGACTTCCTCAACGCAGTCTTCATTCAATTCACCTATATCGAGCATGCGCAATATCCGGAAAGTTCCAAAGAAAGTAAGATTGGTGATCACTGTATTTTGGGACAACAACAGTGCATTGGTTTCATCGGGAATATTTCCTGCCGATACGCCTGTCCCGGGATGTCCCCACGTTCCGGTAAGCGGATAATATTTCTGAAGAAAGTAACCGTATATCGGACCCGGCGCTGCCGAATGGCTCACAAACAATTCAAATGAATTGCAATTTTCGGTCACTTCAACATTCGAGGTAACATCCAAAGGTGCAATTTGCACACTGCTTACGACAGCATTATTGCAGTCATCGGTGGTTTGAAAAGTATAAACTCCGAACAATTCGGGAATCATCAGAAAACTGCCATCGGTCACCAAGCCGCTTACGTCCTGCGGCAGTGAGTGCGGATAACCTGCCGGCGCCGAGGTGAGCATCAAAGTTGCGGCCGAAGAGTTGGGAATTATGGCGGTAATGGTTCCCATTTCGTCTCCACATGTCGGGTTATGTTGGAATGGAATAGGATATGTCGGCGGTGTGGGATCGAATTGAATCTGGCTGGTCGCGGTGCGTCCGCAGGCATCGGTAACTTCCACCACGTATGTTCCGGCAGGCATGGCAACAGATGGATTATAAAACTCTGCCGATGTAAATGGTCCGGGATAAGCCGCATTGAAAACAACAGGATCGAATCCGGCAGGCGCCGATATAAAATTAACGGTAAACGGAGGTCTGTGTCTTGACAGCGTCACTCGAAGGGCTTTTGTACATAATTTAGGCACTGCGCTCAGAATGACTTTCATGCGTTCATTAATGATGTTTGTATTACGGACAAAGACATTTCCGCAGCCATCGGTCACTTTTAGATCATAGCTGTAGGCCTGATCATGATAAAATGGTATCACCTGAACGACGCTCATCCCCAAAGCAATTCCACTATTGACGGTTTGCGACACTACGATAGGAGCGCCCGACGGCGGATAGATGGTATATTCCAGCGTTAACGGAAACTGGATGAGCGCACCGGCGGCTGGTGTAAGCAAATTCGCGGTAAGAATCGAATCACATGATTGCAGCGCTCCACTGGTGGTAGTTCCTGCCGCAATAGCAATCGAACTTTCCACCGTTGAAACCGTATAAGACTGGACAACAGCCTCGCCGCACGCATCAAAAACACGAATTTGATAATTGCCGTTGGGAACAGGATTGAATGACGAAGTTGGTTGCGCCGGAAAGGTAACCGGCCCTGAAAATATTTCGTACGAACTTGCCGAACCTTGCGTGACTGTCACCGAAAGCGTGGTATTACCCGAACAGCCGGTAACGGTAATGCCGAATTGCAGCGGTGCAATTATATTGTTAATGACGACATCCTGTTGCTCGCTTGAACTTTGCCCGCCTAATGACTGTACTGCTATAACCCTGTATGTTCCAGCCGACAGCGCACCCAGTGAGTTTGCGGCCAACGTGGCGATGGGCGTGGTCAGATCCGGATGTTTGTAGACGTTGTAGAGTACGGTTGCGCCGGGTGTGACGCCGGTTGATGTAAAATTCAGGCTTCCATTACCCGGACAGCTTTCGTTGATTGCTGTGACCGTTAAGGTAAAACCGCCCAATTGTGCGCGGACCGCAGTTGGCAACAGGAAAATGCATAAAAGCAGAAAGTAACAGACGTAGGTAATGGTCTTTTTCATAAGCATGGTATAAAGATGCGGTTTTACAAGTAAGGTTGCGCCCGAAAATTGAATTATTTCAAAAGCCCGGAAGCCTCGTTTGCAATGCTTTTAATTTCCTGTTCCTTGCTTTTTGGATAGATCAGTAATACATCGGCGCGGTCAACCACGATGTAATCATGCAGACCGTCAATTATCACGAGTTTCTTTTTATCTGTCCGGATTATATTGTTGCTGGAGTTCGGCAAAAGGACCGATGCATTTACCACGGCATTTTCCGCATCATCTTTTGATAGTTTTTCATGTAATGAACCCCAGGTCCCCAGGTCATTCCAATCGAAGGACGCGTTGAGTACATATACATTCCGCGCCGATTCCATTATTGCGAAGTCAATTGAAATGTTTTCCGCTTTCGGATAATTTCTCTGGATGAAATCTTTTTCGTTTTCTGTATTATATAATTCGGCACCGCTTTCAAACAAATTCAACATTTCAGGCTGAAAATTCTCAAATGCCCGCAAAATCGTTTCGACGCTCCAAATGAAAATTCCGCCGTTCCATAGAAATTTTCCGCTTTCGACAAAAAACTCAGCCGTTTCAGCATCGGGTTTTTCGCGAAATTGAATCACTTTTTTCACCGATGTTTCTGCAGACGGATCAAATTCGATATAACCAAACCCGGTATTGGGGAATGTTGGCCGGATGCCCAAAGTGAGCATTACGTCTTGACTCTCACAATAATCGAAGCATTGCTGTAAATCCGAGCAGAAGGCCGCCTCGTTTTCAATCCAGTGATCACTTGGCGCCACAACCATTAATGCATTGGGGTTCATCTGCCGAATTTTCATCGACGCGTATAAAATGCTTGGCGCCGTGTTGCGCATGGCAGGCTCGAGTAAAATTTGTCGTGAAGAAACCATTGGCAACTGTTCCAATACGAATTGGTTGTACTTTTCGTTGGTCAGTATCAATATGTTTTGCTGCGGAATTATTTTTGAGAGTCGGCTGAAAGTTTTTTGTATTAAAGTTTCACCCGTACCCAGCATATCGTGGAACTGTTTTGGGAATTCATTGGTACTTACAGGCCAGAATCTCGAACCTACGCCACCAGCCATTAAAATCGCAAAATAATTATCGTTCATTTTATAGTTTTTATGCCATCGGAAGTAACTCTACTTCTGCATTCGGATTAAATAAATAGGTGCGGCCTGAATTCACCTCGACACATTCGAACCGTTTGGTACGCTGTGCCCCTTTTTTGAAAATCTTGCCGCTTTTGATTCGGAAAACGCTGCCGTAAGGTAATTCAAAAATGTAATTTTTATCGTTGGCGGCGTCAAATTGTTTGAGTGCCAATGAAAGTGTTGCGTCGGTATCGCTGCTGGCCGACGGATTTTTAAAATGTCGGGCTAATAACGGCAATAGTTTTGGCGGAAATATCTCGGGACGGATGAAGGGAATCATCAATCGTTGGAACGTAAATTTCCACTCCGATCCGTGGGGTTTAATCGCAATTCCGAACTTTTCGAATGCGACCAGATGCGAAATTTCATGAACCAGCGTGATGAGAAATCGATATTTATTCAAATTGGCATTCACTGTAATTTCATGCTTACCACTATGTCCGCGTCGATAATCGCCATGTCGGGTCATGCGCTCGTTAACGATTTTCAGATGCACCTGATTGTGTACAATCAATTCAAAAACCGGCTTTACAGCATGTTCGGGGACATATTTAGCGAGCGTTTCATTCATGTCAAGATCAGCTACGGGGTTGTGGAAGATACCGGAAGCACTTTGCCATTAAAATAGTGATGCCCATCAAGCGCAAACCCGACGATGAACTTTGCCATGTGCTGTGCAGATAAAGGTGCCTCATAACCGGGGAAAGCCTTCGCCAGCATTTCTGTCTGTACCGCGCCCAAAGCCAAAACATTGAACGAAATTCCCTGGTCGCGATATTCTTCGGCAAGTAATTCAGATAGTGTAATCACCGCTCCTTTACTCGAACTATACGCTGCCAGACCTGAAAACTTTGAACTTCCCTGAACACCGCCCATGCTGCTGATGGTCACAACATGACTGCCTTTTCCAAGATATGGCAAAACCGTCCGGGTTAACGCGGCAACGGCAAATACATTGACTTTATAAATATCCTCGAAATCCTGGGATGTGAGCTCGGCAAACGGCTTTAAGGTAAGTGCGCCGGCATTGTGAATCAAAATATCAACATGTTCCCAGCCGTCTGATAAAAAACGTGACACCCGATCGAGATCGGCATCCTGAGTGAGGTCGACTGCCAGGCAGGAAATGTTCTTGTTTCCGAGTAATGTTTGCGGAACCGTACGCGATAAGGCCAGTACCGTATGTCCTGCAGCAGCAAACTGAAGTGCCATTTCGTGCCCGATGCCTTTGCTTGTACCCGTAATTATAATCTTTTTCATGAATGCTGTTTGGATGGTAAAGATAAAAAAACCAATCGAATGCGGTTGACTTTACGGCTAATGACGATAATATTTCCTATAAAAAACAACGGATTGGTAAATTCCGATCAAAAGCAGAACGCCGGCAA
>JADMKR010000264.1 GCA_015478765.1 Flavobacterium sp. | reverse complement strand
TGCCGAAAGAGAGGAACAAAAATGTTATCGGGAAAATAGTGAAGGGCCGGCTCTGCTGGCGCAGATCTGTACAAAACTAAAAATAAAATTCGTGACCTTTTCATCCGATCTTGTCTTTGACGGAATGAAATCGGAGCCCTATGTAGAGTCGGATGCTCCCAATCCGCGCAGTGTTTACGGAAAAAGTAAGGTCCGTGCTGAAGAGTCTGTTTTGAAATTAAACCCGTCGGCTCTGATAATACGTACAAGTGCGTTTTTTAGTCCGCATGATGTACATAATTTTATTCATCATGTTTTGAAAACGATTGAATCGGGAGAAACTTTCCCCGCCCCCAATGATGTAGTTTCGCCTACTTATGTACCACATCTTGTTTCAGCCACGCTGGATTTGCTGATTGATGATGAAGATGGAATCTGGCATCTGTGCAACAATAAAGCTATATCCTGGTTTGATCTGGCAAAATTCGCGGCTATGCGCGCAGGATTTGATCCCGAATTAATTGTTCAGCAGAGTTCACAGACATCGCATCAGCCGCTATATACTGCCATGACCAGCGAGCGCGGAAACCTTTTACCATCGTTAGATAAAGCACTTGATGAATATTTTGCAAACGTAGTTACTACTGGGCAAATGCAATCAACTAATAGGCATTCGTAGTTCTATGGTGGTGCCAAATCCAATCTTGCTGTCAATTATAAGTCGGCCATGAACCGATTTAGCGCGCGACCGCAGATTTTTTATACCTATTCCGCCGCGTTGCGTCAATGTATCGAAACCTTTACCGTCATCGGTGATTGATACCAGAAGTTCCGAATCATTCTGAGCTATGTTCACCCGGCAATTTAATGCATCGGCGTATTTATTCACATTTAATATAGCTTCCTGCAGTGTCCGCTTAATGGTGATTTTTTTCAGACCGCTTATGTCGTCCCATGCAATGCGAGGGTCGTGCGTGAATACGAATTTGGTTCTTGATATGCCATTCTGCTGTGCAATGAAATCGTTTATCAATGATATATAATCGGACTCGTTCTGTAAAATATCTATTTGCAGGTCGTGTGATATGAGGCGGACTTCCTTTTCAATTTCCTGCAATATGTCCACAAACTTTAGTCGTTTGGCCTTGCTCTCAGGGTCGTCCAGATCATTCAGCATATCCAGATGCAACCGAACACCGTAAATTCTGTTCATGATTCCGTCGTGCAATTCTTTGGAAATTCTGTTCTGTTCGTGTTGCCTGGCAAGGGTCACTTGAAATTGATGTTCCTTCAGCAATAAAAAGAGTTCCTCGTCGGCTATTTGCTGCTGCCTTTTAAATTCGAGTTCGCGCTTTTGGCTTGATATATATCGGTAGATAAGCAATGAAAGTAGTAGAAATATGACCAAAACCGAACTGAATATTATGGTCAGGTTGGTAGTCGTCAATAATTTATTCTGATGCTCCACCCGTGCAGTTTCATATTCAATCCGCGCATATTTGTTCCGGTTTTCGCGCTGATTCTTATACATGCTGTCGGTATAACGTATGTATTTTTCCTTATATACAGCGTCACGGTCGGGGTCCATTCGCGACAGCAATTTTAGTATATTTTTAATCTCCTCGCCGGCACTTGTCCTTTCACTAATGTCAAGCGACTGCCGCAAATACCGCACTGATTTCAAAGTGTCGCCTTTCAGGGCATAGTATTCGCCCAAATTGTTGAGTTTATATATAAGAGCATTTTCCTTGTCATGTTTGCGGGACACGTCCAGCGATTGCAAAAGTAGATTCTCAACATTTGTAAGGTCGCCCTTTTTCATTTTCGCATAGGCAAGATTCCCGACGGCGACAGCATACGCTTTAGGCCATGTTTTTTTTAATTCGGGAGTAATTAAATTTTCCAGTTTTTCGATTGCTTTTTGGTATTGGCCAGTCCTTTCAAAGACATAAGCAATATTTACTGCCGATGCTACAGCATAATTATTCCGTTCGTCAATCACCTGATTTTCGCTGGCAAGCTCAGCCAGGATCTCTTCGGCCAAGACATAATACTTCATGGCATTTTCATAGTCTTCAAGTTTCTCGAAGTTGGATCCCATCAGGTTATAACAAGCAAAGAGTAATTTCTTTTCGCCACGGGAGCCCAATACTTTCAGTGCGTTCGACAATTCGATCTCGCTCTCGACATGGTTGCCTTCGTAAAATAATAAAACAGCTTTGTTGAACCGCATCAGCGCGGTCTGCTCAGCGTCGTCAAGGTAATTATAAAATTTTTCGGCCTGCAAATAATAATAATAGGCACTGTCCTTCCGCGAAAATCCAAAGTTATCGGCTTTATAATAATATGACTTGGCCATTGCCAGCGTATCACCAGCCTGAATTGACAATGAAAGAAGTTTATTATTGATCTTGAGTGACTTTTCGTTTTCGGCAAGATTAAAATATTCGGAGGATATTTTAAATAGTATATTCCGCGTCAATGTATCATTAACTTTCGGAACGCAACAAACTGTAAGTGAGTCTAAATAGGCAATTTTATCCTGGGTCGCCAAGGCAACATATTCAGGAGATAAAAAAGAAGAATCCGGGGGAAGATTGGCTCTTTTATCCGTACATGAGGTAAAGCACCCCATCAGAAATATGAACAGTAGTAGGTTAAACTGTTTCAATTCGGGATTTTTGTCAAAACTACGACAAAAAAAAGACTATACAATGTATAGCCTTTTTTATCGGTATGGAATACGAAATTACTTTCGTGGCGGGATAACGATGATTGGTTCGCTACCGCTCGGCATTGTATCTCCAGCTTTGCTCTGCAGTTCAGGAGAAGCCTCAACGTTATCAAAAGAACGGTTTTCAGTTTGAAATTCAGTTTCGTCAGCAGTACAAGAACTTAATAATATACCTGCAATTGCAAGCATCATAAACTTAGGGAGGGTAAATGTGGTTTTCATAAAAAGAGATTTAATTTGTTATCGATAAATGTTGCCGTACAGCGGCCGGTTTTTGCTGCGAAAGGAAGGGCGTCCTTGCGCATACTATCTAATATCGGTCCCTATATTAGATACTATCATTGTTCAGATGCTAGGCTTGTACAGGACAAAAGTACTTATACTTCGATGCGGTATTGTTAATTTTACAGGGTCATTAGTAACTCGCAGTGCAGCAGTAGTAACACGCATAAAAACGCGTGTCATCAACCTGTTTTTTATTGCGCAATCTTACCTATAATTTTATCGATGTTGCATTTATAGGTTCGCGAGAAGGGCAGAATGATTTTATTGTTGGAGAGGTAACAATCGCTGCGACCCAGGTTGATTCGGCTTACGTAGTCACAGTTTATCACATAACTGTGGTGTATTCGAAAAAAATTGTCGGGAAGCAGATTTTCATAGAATTTCAGTGTCTTGTATGCAGTAATCACCTTGCCGTTTTCAAGGTAAAAATCGGTGGTGTTGTTATCAGCCTTGAGATATACGATTTTCTCGGCGCTTATAAAATGATAATCGCCCTGAGATTTAATACTGATTTTTTTTGATGGAGATGGTGGCTGCTTTTTTTGGTACCTGAACAAACACTTGCGCAACAGGTTTATATCGATCGGTTTTAGCAAATAACCCGAAACTCCTCGTTGAAAAGCCTCATATGAAAGTGTAGTTGTGGTGCTGACTGCAATAAAAGTTGGAAGGTCATTTAAATATTCGCCAATTTCGCTGACGATCGCAAACGGATTTACATCGCTTTCTTCAACCGACAAAAAAACTAATTGCGGGCGCAATTCTAAAATTTTGTTCAACCCTTCCTCTGGTGTCTCGGCATGGCCTGCCTCGACGAACGACTCAAAAATCCCCAATTTCTCCTTTAAAAGTGCGGTATCAGATGATCGGTCTATTATCAGATAGGAAAATTGCAAGTTTTTTTTTGCAAGTTATAACGATGGCCGGTATCTATTTTACGGTAAAACCGTAATTTTGAAAATTGGTTCATTGTCCTAAAAATGCTACAAGAAAATTTATTTCCGACCAATATTTTAATTGTCGACGATCATCCGATGACTGTCGATGGATACGTTGCGTTGATATCGTCACTTCCCCATTCAGATCAAACGAAGTTTCACCTGGCTTATAATGCTCGCCAAGCGTTTAAATTAATAACCGATTTTAAAGATCACAATCCGCCGCACCTCGCATTTCTCGATATTAATCTTCCCGCCTACGAAGAACAGGAGATTTTCACTGGCGTTGATCTGGCAATGCGCATCCGCACCTTATTTCCCGATTGTAAGATTATCATCATAACGATGCACTCCGAACCTGTCTATGTGAATCAAATCCTGAAAAGCGTCAATCCTGAGGGTTTCATCTCTAAGTCAGAGATCAACTATCGTACATTTCCCCAGGCTATCCACAACGTAATCCAAGGCGAAAAGCATTATAGTGAATCGATCAAAAAATCGCACCAATTATTCTTATCGAAAAACATCACGTGGGACGAATACGACAGCAGAATACTCCAGCTACTGTCGGAAGGAAAAAAAACAGTCAGCCTTCCCGAGTATTTGGGACTCTCGCTAAGCACCATCGAAAAACGCAAAGCAAGAATTAAAAAACAACTGGTCCTTGACGGTAAATCGGATCAGGAAATGTTGGATGTTGCCAAGGAATTCGGACTGCTGTAATTCACTATAGGTTCCGTATTTTTGCCTCATAAATATATACCATGGCACGCAGAACCGAAAATGATCTTCCCAAGGCTAAAATAACCGCGACTTCACTGAACAAAGCACTTCTTATATTTCAATATTCGGGTAAGCATAAATGGAAATTTTGGGTAGGATTGATCTTCCTGCTCCTAACGGGCGCCACGGCACTCGCCTTTCCAAAGCTGATGGGAATGCTGATCGACTGTGTACGAGAACGCGATTCGGCACAGGCAAATAATATCGCACTTGTCCTAATCGGAATACTGTTCCTGCAGTCGATTTTTTCTTTTTTCCGATTGTCGCTATTCGTGAATTTTACCGAAAACACGCTGGCCAACATAAGGCTCGCGCTATACACAAACCTGATAAAACTTCCGATGTCGTTCTTTTCGCAGAAGCGCGTGGGCGAACTCAATAGCCGCATCAGTTCCGATATTACGCAAATCCAGGATACGTTGACCACCACAATAGCCGAGTTCCTGCGACAGTTCATCCTGATCGCCGGCGGTATCACCTTACTGGCTATCATCAGCATAAAACTCACTTTGATAATGTTGTCGGTAGTGCCGCTGGTGGCTGTCGCAGCTGTGATATTCGGCAGATTTATCCGAAAATACTCCAAAAAAGTTCAGGATACTGTCGCCGAAAGCCATGTGATCGTCGAAGAAACACTCCAGGGAATTTCAAATGTGAAATCTTTTGCAAACGAATGGTACGAAATATCGAGATACCGATTTAAAATTGCTGAAATCGTTAAGATAGCAATCACCGGCGGACTCTACCGAGGATATTTTGCGTCTTTTATAATATTCTGCCTTTTCGGAGCAATCGTAGCCGTGGTTTGGCTTGGCGTTACACTCAGCATCAGCGGCGAGATGAGCGTGGGCCAGCTCATATCGTTTGTGCTGTATTCAACTTTTGTGGGTGCGTCTTTTGGAGGGGTGGCAGAACTATATGCGCAAATTCAGAAGGCAATTGGCGCTACGGAGCGCGTTTTTGAATTGTTGGATGAAAGTCCGGAAGCAATACATGACCACCGTCCTGAAACATCCGTAAGAATCCGTGGTGAGGTTAACTTCTCAAATGTCGCCTTCAGTTATCCGTCACGGGACGAAGTGAAGGTTTTACGCGATATTTCATTTACGGCCGACTTCGGACAAAAAATCGCATTGGTTGGTCCGAGTGGCGCCGGAAAATCAACCATTGCATCGTTGCTGCTTCGATTCTATGACATTGATAGCGGTTCTATTATGATTGACGGAAAAAATATTACCGAATACGATTTGACGCAATTACGTGCCAATATGAGCATTGTGCCGCAGGATGTGATTCTGTTTGGCGGTACGATACGAGAAAATATCGCCTACGGCAAACCCGACGCATCCGATGCCGAAATATTTGAAGCGGCCCGCCAGGCAAATGCGCTTCAATTCATCAATGAATTTCCGGAAAAATTTGACACCTTGGTTGGCGAACGCGGACTAAAACTCTCTGGAGGACAACGGCAGCGTGTGGCGATTGCCCGCGCGTTGCTAAAAGATCCTGCGATTTTAATTCTTGATGAGGCAACATCTTCGCTGGATAGCGAAAGTGAAAAACTTGTCCAGGAGGCGCTTGAGATTCTGATGCGCGGCCGCACCAGTCTCATAATCGCTCATCGATTGTCGACAATACGCAAAGCCGACAAAATTCTGGTAATTGACCGCGGAATCATTACCGAACAAGGCACGCATCAGCATTTGATCGAAATCGAAAACGGTCTATACCGAAACCTGAGTACGCTGCAATTCACCGATTCATAGACGTCAGCACTAATCGACACTGTAATGGCCACAAGGGAAATACCAATAACGTCGATTCACTTATAAACGCCCATACGGGAATTACGCAACAAATTAATTCAGTTTCCTTCGCGCACGTTCGCTCTTGATCAATGTAAGTTCGCGATTTGTCTGTCCCGCTACCGATGTATTTTCTTCTGCGCGTCGAATGAGATATGGCATAACATCACGCACCGGCCCGAATGGAAGGTATTTTGCCACATTATAACCGTGTTGTGCAAGATTGAAACTAATATTATCACTCATACCATAAAGTTGCCCGAACCAAATGCGCTGATCCGATCTACTGATTCCGTTTTGATTCATGATTTCCATGAGTTTGTAGGAGCTTGATTCGTTATGCGTTCCGGCAAAAATAGCCATGCGATCAAGATGCTCGGCCATATAGACCACGGCTGCATCAAAGTTTTGGTCGGTTGCTTCTTTCGTTGGACAAATAGGTGATGGATATCCCTTCTCCTCTGCCCGCTTGATTTCTTTTTCCATATAAGCACCCCGAACCAGTTTCATTCCGATATGGAATCCTTCGCGCTGCGCAATCTCATGCAAATTTTTCAGATATTCCAGGCGGTCGTGCCGGTACATTTGCAACGTATTGAAAACCACTGCGCGTTCTTTATTGTACTTTCGCATCATATCGGTAACCAACTTGTCGGCTGCGTCCTGCATCCAGCTCTCCTCGCCATCGATGAGCAGTGCGATACCGTTATCATACGCCGACTTGCAAACAGTGTCAAAGCGTGAAATTACTTTATCCCATTCCAGTTGTTCTGAATCGGTCAATTTAATATTAGCGCCCAGCTTCTCATAAAGTTCGAATCGGCCGAAACCCGTGGGTTTGAAAACCGCAAAAGAAATGGCGTCTCTTTCGGTCGCAAATTCAATTGTCTTGAGCGTCATCTGCAGCGCAGCATCAAATTGTGCTTCGGCTTCTTTGCCTTCAACCGAATAATCCAAAACCGATGATACGCCTTTGGTAAACATTTTATCGACGACCGGCAGACAATCGATCTCATTGACTCCGCCACAGAAATGATCGAAAACCGTCGCCCTGATAAGTCCTTCAACGGGAAGATGTGCCTTAATCGCAAAATTTGTCACCGCTGTGCCTATTCTAACGAGCGGCTGATTTGCTATTAATTTAAAGAGAAAATAGGCGCGCTCGAGTTCTGTATCGGTTTTGAGCGCGAAGGCGACCTGGGTGTCATCGAATATCTTTTCCATAGCTGTATTTATTATGCAAATATATGCACAGCCATAGAATTTCTTATTTAAAAAAGCGGTTATTTTGTAAGCCAAAATCACACAATATGCAGTCAATTGACGCAAATGGTTATCAGATCCACTTTAACGACTCCGCGTATATTTCCCTAAATACTTTATTGCGCGAAAATGCGTATTCAGCCTTGTTTTTTATAGCCGACAGCAACACAAGCGATATGTGTTTGCCACAATTGCTGGCACAAACCGAAACAGAATGCCGCATCGAAGTCATTGAAGTAGACGCCGGCGAATCGTCTAAGAATATAGAAACATGCGTACAAATATGGCAATCGCTGACTGAATTGGGCGCCGATCGAAAAAGTCTGATTATAAATGTTGGCGGTGGCATGATCACCGATTTGGGCGGGTTCGTAGCATCAACATTTAAACGAGGAATCGATTTTATACACATACCCACGTCGCTCTTGGCTATGGTCGACGCATCCATAGGGGGAAAAAACGGTGTCGACCTCGGTAACCTGAAAAACCAGGTGGGTGTTATAAATCCGCCAAAAATGGTTTTGATCGATACCGAATTTCTTACAACGCTTCCCCAAAGTGAAATGAAGTCGGGACTTGCCGAAATGTTAAAGCACGGGTTGATTTACGATGAGCGATATTGGAAAGAATTCAGTGAAATTGGTACTATCGATTTCAGTCAGTTTGATCAATTAATCCATCGGTCGGTCGAGATCAAGAACGAGATAGTCACCCGGGACCCAAAAGAACAGAACCTCAGGAAAGCTCTGAATTTCGGACATACTTTAGGCCACGCCATCGAAAGCTATTACATGGATAATCCGACCCGAAAACCCTTGCTTCACGGCGAGGCTGTCGCAATCGGGATGGTGTTGGAGGCGTATTTATCGCATAAGCTGAAATTGATCTCCGAAAGCCAGTACGTCGAGATAAAAAATCTATTGAAATCCATTTACGGCACCGAAGAAATCGCGACATCTGACATCGATCCGATATTGGAATTGCTGATACATGACAAGAAAAATGAATACGGCAGGATCCAATTTGTTTTACTCAATGCGATCGGCTCGGTAGCAATAAATCAAAACGCTGATAATGAAATGATTAAGGAAGCATTCACCGACTATCGATCTTAATATATTTTTAATAGAAAGCGTAGCTTATCATTTGTTTTATTTTTTACATTTGCGCCAATGAAATTCAACTCAAATACCGCCCCCGCTGAATCGGCATATCGTAAAAGAGGTTCTTTTGACGCGATCTTAAATGTGTTTTCGGCAATGAAGGCGATGTTTGATTCAGATCTTTTTCTGCGCTGCGCGAATGTACA
>JADMKR010000263.1 GCA_015478765.1 Flavobacterium sp. | reverse complement strand
AAAACCATCTTCAGACTGAATTTAGATGGCAGCATCGATACGACGTTCAATTATACAAGTATCTCTTACCACGACGCCTATTTTATGCCGGACGGAACAGTGTTTATGTATCGCGCTAATGCAAGTCCTCGGCTTATCCGTGTAAATACAGATGGAACTGTTAATGCAACATTTCAGCCAATTAATACGTTAGGTGAGCCGTATGATATTATTGGTATCTCAAACACTGAGTTTTATTTCTTGGGCGCATTTCAATACAACGATGTCTATCATGCTGGTAAAATAATTAAGTTTTACGCAGATGGTAGCGTAGCGAGTGATTTTCCACTCATGCCAAGTGGATTTGGAATTACATCAATGGCAATGCAATCTGATAATAAATTAATCGTTGCGGGAAATCAAATTGTCGATGGTACATGGCCAGATTTTTTTGTCAAGCGCCTTCTGCCAAATGGCGAAATTGACACAACCTTTGAACATGGGGATTTTGGAAGTAGTTCAAATTCATCGCTATTGCTTGAGGTTTTACCTAATGATAAATTTTATTTGTCTAGATCCACTTTTTTCCGGCGAAATAATGTCTTAATCAAAAGATTTGGACGCTATAATGCAAATGGATCCTATGACCAATCGTTCGATAATCCATGCAAAGGATTTATTGGCAACGTCTCAGTGATTGAAGAGCAGGCTGACGGTAAATTGCTCATCGGGGGTGGCTTTTCCTCTTATAATGGCATAGAAACCAGAGCATGCTTTATCAGACTGCATCCGGATGGTACCATCGACGAGCCATTTCTTTCCAATTTAGGGGAGGTTGCGGTGACGAGTCTTGGAATGTCGCCGAATAGTATTGACGCAATTAAGGCTATGCCTGACGGTAAACTACTAATTGCCGGGCATTTTGATTACGAGGGACCAAACGGCGTTAGTTCAAAGTCTCTTATGGTTTTAAATTCCGACGGAACCATTTTTAAAGCGTATCCTGAGTCGTTAATGGGTAGAGATTTTCACATCGAATTACAATCTGACGGGAGGCCGTTAATTTACGGAAATATGGCATTTTTGGCCGGTTCCACAACAAATTCGAAGGTGATTCGCCTCGACAGTAATTATGACGCAGATCCAACCTACGGACCAAGTTATGTAAGTTCGCAATTCAAAAAATTCAAAGTTCTTCCCGACGATAAGGTCCTGGTAAATGGACAATATGCGAGTGGAAATAACTTTAGAAAATATGACAGTAATGGAATTCCTGATAATACTTTTAATCTTAGTAATCAATTTGTTGAAAATTTCGAGGTCCGAAATGATGGAAAAATTGTGAGCTTACGCCAAACAGGCGCTTCGCCACCGTATGAATTTGCAAGAATGAGCAGCGATGGAAATTTGGAAACAAGCATTGTCCAAACTATACATCAAAATGCTTTCTTAATCCAGGCTGATAATAAAATAATATTCATTAATCCCGATCGAAATTTAGTACGATACACTGAAAATGGAACACTTGACCCATCATTTGAACTCAAGACATTTTCAGGGGTTAGTCCAAGCGTTATAAAATTTCTGTCTGATGGCAGAATAGCAATTGGCGGTTCAGGCGAATTTTTTGATGCGCAGCCTGTCGGGAATTTGGCAATTCTTCAAGGCGAGAAACGCTATTTCCTACAGGGCGAAAACAAGTTGGATATCAACCTAAATGGTTGTACTAACGATGATCCTGCGTTTCCCAATCTACGATTCGAAATCTCCAATGGCACCGATACGTTTAATTATATTACCAACGTTTCAGGAGCATTTAACACAAGCTTATTAGCTGGTGATTACACAATAACTCCACATGTAGGAAATCCAAACTATTTTACAGTTTCCCCGACATCTATTCAAGTTACATTTCCTCAAGATATATCTCCGATAAATCAAAATTTTTGTGTTGTACCAATCGGTGTCCATCAAGATTTAGAGGTCGTTTTGATCCCGACAACTTCTGCAAGGCCAGGATTTGACGCCGAGTATAAAATAATTTATAAGAATATTGGAAATCAGGTATCAAACGGCACCCTCAATTTTAATTACCCTGCAACTTTAATGGAATTGGTTTCTTCTGTTCCCACACCCTCGGACAGCGATAGTAATTCATTAAATTTCACTTTTTCGAACTTACTACCGATGGAAATGCGTATGGCTTCTTTGGTTTTCAATATCAATTCTCCTACGGAAACACCTGCTGTCAACGGGGGAGATATTTTAAATATTTCGGCAACTTTCTCATCAATTGGCGAGGATCAGAACGTATTAAATAATACAAGTCAATTAAACCAAGTTGTCGAAAATGCATACGATCCAAATGACAAAACTTGTTTGGAAGGACAAACAGTTAGCACAGAATTAATTGGCGAATACGTGCATTACGTAATCAGATTTGAGAACACAGGAAATGGCAATGCCGAAAGAGTTGTTATTACCGATTACATAGATGTAACGAAATTTGATGTTGAAACTTTGGTGCCACTCAACGGCAGTCATTTATTTGTTACTCGAATTATTGATAATGAAGTAAATTTTATATTCGATCAAATTAACTTGCCCTTTACCGAAGATCAAAATAGAGGCTATGTCTGCTTTAAGATTAAACTTAAAGATGTTTTAACCGAAAATGATACTTTCGCAAATCAAGCGGAAATTTATTTTGATTATAATTCTGCAATCATTACTAATAACGAAATCTCATCATTTCAAACTTTGACAGTTGAGGAACAACTTACAAATAGCAATGTCTCCATTTATCCAAACCCGACTAATGGACAAGTTATAGTGCAAAGCGAAAGTTTGATAAATCAAATTGCCGTATACGATATAAAAGGACGTCTTTTACAAACAAAAATTATCGACGGGATAGAAACTCAATTGGATCTTACTGCACAACCAGCGGGTATATATTTGCTAAAAATATTATGTGATTACGATCTTTCAACGGTCAAAATTATAAAAAGGTAAAAACGGAATATCCCCGAGTAGACAACTATCGAGGTTGAATAAATTTTATGTAGAGACCAGTCAGTAAATCCTATGTTAAGGGTTTTGAAATTTGTTAACGAACAGTTGAAACGTATCGACCGCAGATTTTACATCTCATAATTCGTTAAAACAAAAAAACCTGTAAGTACAGGTTTTTTTGTTTTAAGCATCGAAAAAATTTGTGCTCTATATTCGTTTATCTTGTGCTCGTGTGACCTTGCTTGATATTTTCTATAAACTGATCGAATAAATAACTCGAATCATGCGGACCCGGGCTCGCCTCCGGATGGTATTGTACCGAAAACGCATTTTTGTTTTTCATGCGCATGCCGGCAACCGTTTCATCGTTGATGTGCAGGTGCGTGATCTCAAAATCGGGGTTGTTTTCGAGATCGGATTTTTTAACTGCGAAGCCGTGGTTTTGAGATGTGATCTCACCTTCTCCTGTTAAAATATTTTTCACCGGATGATTGATGCCGCGGTGTCCGTTAAACATTTTGTATGTCGGGATGCCATTGGCAAGCGCTAAAATCTGGTGGCCGAGGCAAATTCCAAAAACCGGATCGTTATGCTGCAGCATTTTCTTGGCGGCTTCCTGAGCGACCAAAAGCGGTTCGGGATCGCCAGGCCCGTTTGATAGGAAGAACCCGTGCGGATTGAAGGCTTTCATTTCCTCATAACTTGTGTCGAAAGGAAACACTTTTATATAGCAGTCGCGTTTGGCGAGATTGCGAAGGATATTTTTTTTGATTCCGAGGTCAAGTGCTGCGATTCGATAGGTTGCCGATTCTTCGCCGATGTAATATGGTTCGGTCGTAGAAACTTTCGAAGCCAGCTCAAGGCCTTTCATGTCGGGTGCCGATTTAAGTAAGCCACGCAATTCATCAACCGATTTTCCATCTGTTGAAATTACGGCGTTCATCGCTCCGTTATCACGGATATAACTTACCAAGGCGCGCGTATCAACATCTGAAATGCAGACCAGGTTTTGTTGCTGGAAATATTCCTCAAGGCTTGTTGAGTTTGTACGTGAGTGATTGAAAGAGAAGTTTTTGCACACGAGTCCGCTGATCATGATCTTATCAGCTTCGATATCCACATCGTTAACGCCGTAGTTACCAATGTGCGCGTTGGTGGCGACCATGATTTGTCCAAAATAAGACGGATCGGTAAATATTTCCTGATAGCCTGTCATTCCGGTGTTAAAGCATACTTCACCAAACACGGTGCCTTCGATGCCGATTGATTTACCGTAGAAAATCGTTCCGTCTGAAAGTAGTAAGATTGCTTTTTGTCGTGTTGTGTATTTCATTTTAGGAATTAGGGATTAGGATTTAGGATTTAGTAGTTAGGTGCAAATTTAAATTTTTTTGGCCACAGATTCACAGATTGCGGAGTTGTTTTGCCACGAATTCACGAATTATAAGCTATGAAAATAAAGGGATGCATTAATCATGGTCGCAGATGCGCAAATTCTTTCTTTGAGGTTGTTGTCCACAAATGAACGAATTACAAATTTGAAGTTATTTCAATAAATAAAAAGACCGCATATGCGCAGATTTACTACTTGGAAGTTAGTCGCATGTAATGCACAAGTTACAACAAATATAAAATGCATTATTGTGACTGTAGAAGCCCGGATTCCAACAACTATGGCGAGTAGCCGCTATGTCGCGAGAAATCACGGAATACAAATTGAAAAATTCGTGACCCGAGCATAGCGAACAGACGAAGTAATTCGCGGCCAATCAAAAAAGCCCATAAAAAAACATATCCAAATTATTCTATATTTGTTAAAACCAAACATTTATGAAAGCGTCACATCTGTTTTTAGCCGCAGCCAGCCTTGTACTTTTATCGTCGTGCAAACTCGGCCGCTTCGTTTATTACAACTTTGCCAATATTACCGATCATGAAATTTTTCCGTCAAGACCACTGGTGGCTACGGGGCAGCCGTTTATTTTTCCGGCCGCAGCCATTTCCAAAGCGCCAAAGAATATAGAAGTCAACGGACGGAATACAGATTTCGAAACCTTTTTGACGGATAGTAAAACGGTGGCATTTATCGCCATCAAAAATGACAGTATTTATTACGAAAACTATTCGAACGGTTATGAAAAGGAATCGGTCGTCGCAAGTTTCTCGATGGCAAAATCGGTTACATCGTTGCTGATAGGCTGTGCGATTGATGATAAACTCATTAAATCGGTAGACGAACCTGTCGTGAATTATATTCCGGAGTTGAGAGACAATGGCTTGCAGGATGTGACGATTCGGCATTTGCTTCAGATGATGTCGGGTGTCAAATACAATGAAAGTTACTCGAATCCGTTTGGTGATGCTGCAACCTATTATTACGGACAGAACTTGCGCAAGGCAATCGACCGGCGGAAATTAAAGAATACACCCGGCACGGAATTCAGCTACAGCAGTGGCGACACGCAGATGCTCGGTTTGGTCCTGGAGCGTGCGTTGAAAGGAAAAACCATCACTGATTACTTACAGGAAAAAGTTTGGACGCCACTCGGAATGGAATACGATGCGAGCTGGAGTCTGGACCGTGAGGAAAATGGGTTGGAAAAAACATTTTGTTGCCTCAATGCGCGGGCGCGCGATTTTGCGAAGATCGGGCGTTTGTATTTGAATAACGGTAATTGGAATGGCAAGCAGATCGTTTCGGAGTCGTGGGTCCGTGAATCGGTAACCCCTACGACCACAGGCGGGCAGCCGTCGTTTTACAAATACCAGTGGTGGATACCGAACCAGAACGGCGATTTTAACGCTCAGGGAATTTTGGGACAATATATTTACGTGAATCCAAAAAATAATACCATATTGGTTCGATTGGGCGAAAGCAAAGGCCGAATTGATTGGACCTCGGTACTGGCGAGTTTGGCGGCGCAATATTGATCGGAAAACATCTATCGGAAAATGGCACAGCTGTATCGATTGGTATTGCTGAGTTTATGTCGCACCTGCGGAGCTCCAACCCCATCAATAACAATAACTGCTATAGACATGGCGCCCCGATGGGGCTGGCTATTTTGTATTCACTAGGTTTGGCCACCAACATAGAAAATTGCTTCTGCCAGAGATAACGGCCTAGCCCCGATCGCAGCGGCAGCCTTTTTTATAGCCCATGGTTTAAACCATGGGCTATAAAAAAGCTACAGCGAAGAGCGGGAACCAGCTCCAAAAAAAAAGGGACAAACTTTCGTTTATCCCTTTTACTATTGATCAAGATCAGATTACTCTGCTGCTTTATCTTTGTTTTCGCCTTCGATAGCCGGAGTTTCCTCAGCTTTTGCATCGTTAACGACTGGCGCTTCAGTTTCTGCTGTTGCAGTGTCTTCGGCTTTCTTAGCTTTTCCACCACGACGGCTTTTCGCTTTCTTAACTTCTTTTTTACCACCGTTGTAGAGTTCGTTGAAATCTACAAGTTCGATCATTGCCATATCGGCGTTATCTCCCAAACGGTTGCCCATTTTGATGATACGTGTGTATCCACCCGGACGGTCGCCCACTTTGGCTGCCACGTCACGGAACAAATCGGTTACCGCATATTTGCTGCGCAGGTTAGAGAAAACGATACGACGGTTGTGGGTAGTATCTTCTTTTGATTTTGTAATCAGCGGCTCAACGAATTGTTTAAGTGCTTTTGCTTTTGCAACAGTGGTGTTAATACGTTTGTGTTCGATAAGTGAACACGCCATATTAGCTAGCATCGCCTTACGGTGACCTGTCTGTCTGCTTAAGTGATTGAATTTTTTTCCGTGTCTCATGACGTTTTTTTTATACTTTCATCTTGCGTCGATCCTCTTTGGAGAGCAAAATATGAAGCAATTTATTCTTTATCTAATTTGTATTTGGCCAGGTCCATTCCGAAAGTAAGGTTTTTAACCGCTACGAGTTCGTCGAGTTCGGTCAATGATTTCTTACCGAAATTACGGAATTTCATCAGGTCATTTTTATTGAACGATACAAGGTCACCCAAAGTATCAACTTCTGCCGCTTTCAAACAATTCAATGCTCTAACAGAAAGGTCCATATCGACAAGCTTTGTTTTAAGCAATTGGCGCATGTGCAATGACTCTTCGTCATACGATTCTGTTTGTGCGATTTCGTCGGCCTCCAGGGTTATCCTTTCGTCAGAGAAAAGCATAAAGTGGTGAATAAGCGTTTTGGCAGCTTCAGTAAGGGCATCTTTCGGATTGATCGAACCATCGGTTTTGATTTCAAAAACCAATTTCTCGTAATCTGTTTTCTGCTCCACACGGAAGTTTTCGATCGTATACTTAACGTTCTTTACGGGTGTAAAGATAGAGTCGGTATAAATGGTGCCGATAGCCGCATTCTGCTTTTTGTTTTCTTCTGCCGGAACATATCCGCGTCCTTTTTCGATCGTAAGTTCGAGGCTAAGGCTGATTTTGCTGTCCATGTTACAGATTACAAGTTCCGGGTTCAACACCTGGAATCCTGAAATATATTTCTGGAAGTCACCTGCCGTAAGCTGGTCTTTACCCGACACGGAGATGGTAACCGATTCGTTATCGACATCTTCGATCTGACGCTTGAAACGCACTTGTTTCAAGTTCAGTATGATTTCGGTAACGTCTTCAACTACTCCGGGGATTGTGGAAAATTCGTGGTCTACACCTTCGATTCGAACAGACGTGATTGCGTATCCTTCAAGTGCGGAAAGCAACACCCTTCTAAGTGCATTACCAACGGTCAATCCGTATCCTGGTTCCAAAGGTCTGAATTCAAACTTACCTTCAAAATCGGTTGAATCGATCATGATAACTTTATCGGGCTTCTGAAAATTAAATATTGCCATAATTTCGACTAAGTCAATTATTATTTGTTGTACAATTCGACGATCAGTTGTTCTTTGATATTTTCAGGAATCTGCAATCTTGCAGGAACTGAAACAAAAGTACCTTCTTTAGTATCGTTATTAAATGTGATCCACTCATAAACCTGAGAGGCATTAGATAATGAACGCTCAATAGCTTCGACTGATTTTGATTTTTCACGAACCGCAACTTTGTCGCCAGCTCTTAGGTGGTAAGACGGGATGTTTACGATTTCGCCGTTCACTGTGATGTGACGGTGTGAAACGATTTGGCGTGCTGCCCTTCTTGAAGGAGCGATGCCCATGCGGTAAACTACGTTGTCAAGACGGGCTTCACAAAGTTGTAAAAGCACTTCACCTGTAACACCTTTGGTAGCAGAAGCTTTTTCAAATAGCCCGCGGAATTGTTTTTCAAGAATTCCGTAAGTGTATTTTGCTTTTTGCTTTTCCATTAGCTGGACAGCGTATTCCGATTTTTTACCTCTTTTTTTGGACATTCCGTGTTGTCCCGGTGGGTAATTCCGTCTTTCGAAGGCTTTGTCGTCTCCGAAAATTGCTTCGCCGAATTTACGTGCGATTCTTGTACTTGGACCAGTATATCTTGCCATTTTAAAATTGATTAAGACAGAGATTATGAATTCAGGTCATATCCTTCGATAATCTGAAATCTGTCTTGGTTATACTTATTATTGTTTGTAAAATTAAACTCGACGTCTTTTTGGAGGACGGCATCCGTTGTGTGGCATTGGAGTAACGTCGATGATCTCGGTTACTTCGATTCCGCCATTGTGTAAAGATCGAATAGCAGACTCACGTCCGTTACCTGGTCCTTTCACATACACTTTTACCTTTTTAAGTCCTGCCTCAAGCGCTACTTTAGAACAATCCTCTGCTGCCATCTGGGCTGCGTAAGGTGTATTCTTTTTTGAACCACGGAATCCCATTTTACCCGCTGACGACCATGAAATAACTTCACCTTTTTTGTTAGTCAAAGAAATGATGATGTTGTTAAAGGTTGCGCTGATATGAGCTTCGCCTGTAGACTCAACGATAACTTTACGTTTTTTTGCTGTTGCTTTAGCCATTACTACTTATTATTTAGTTGCTTTCTTCTTGTTAGCAACAGTTTTTCTCTTACCTTTTCTCGTACGGGAGTTGTTCTTTGTTCTTTGTCCTCTTAACGGAAGACCAGAACGGTGACGGATTCCACGGTAACATCCGATATCCATCAGACGTTTGATGTTCAATGACACTTCTGAACGAAGCTCACCTTCAATCTTGAAATAAGAAACAGCGTCACGGATCGCTCCGATTTCGTCGTCATTCCAATCCTGAACTTTAGTATCTTGGCTAACCTGAG
>JADMKR010000262.1 GCA_015478765.1 Flavobacterium sp. | reverse complement strand
CCACCGAACGCTCCGCCGATTTCCGCTCCCGAAGTTCCGATATTGACATTCGCGATCCCGCAATCGGAGCCTACGACCGACAAAAACCTTTCTGCTTCACGCAAATTATTGGTCATAATAGCCGATGAAAGTCCTTGTGCAACACCGTTTTGAATTTCAATCGCATTGTCGACCTCACCTGAATATTTCAGCAGATATAAAACCGGCGCAAACGTTTCGTGCTGTACGATTTTGAATGAATTGTCGGCTTCGGCGATTGCAGGTTTTACGTAGCATCCGCTCTCATAACCTTCGCCCGAAAGTACGCCGCCTTCAACAAGCAGTTTTCCGCCTTCGGCAACCACTCTTTTCAACGCTTCATTATATCCTTCGACAGCCGCTTTATCGATAAGCGGACCTACATGATTATTCTGATCTAACGGATTTCCGATTCTCAATTGGCCGTACGCCGATACTACCGCATCTTTGACTTTGTCGTAAATACTTTCGTGAATAATTAGTCGGCGGGTTGAAGTACAACGTTGTCCGGCGGTTCCAACAGCGCCAAATACGGCACCGATCACCGTCATTTTAATATCGGCATCCGGGGTAACGATGATTGCGTTGTTCCCGCCAAGTTCCAACAATGATTTCCCGAGTCGGGCGGCTACGGCCTGCGCCACGATTTTACCCATTCGGGTTGATCCTGTAGCCGAAATTAGTGGAATTCTGACATCGGCCGTCATCAATTCACCGATTTTATAATCGCCATTGATAAGACATGAAATACCTTCTGGCAAGTTGTTCTCGCGGATAACTTCCGCAATGATATTTTGGCATGCGATACCGCATAATGGCGTTTTTTCAGACGGTTTCCAAACACACACATCACCTGAGATCCATGCCAATGCCGTATTCCATGACCAAACCGCCACTGGGAAATTGAAAGCCGATATGATGCCCACCACTCCCAAAGAGTGATATTGCTCATACATGCGGTGACCCGGACGTTCTGAGTGCATTGTTAATCCGTGGAGCTGGCGTGACAATCCGACTGCAAAATCGCAGATATCGATCATTTCCTGAACTTCGCCATATCCTTCCTGAAGCGATTTTCCCATTTCATAAGAAACGAGTTTTCCCAAAGCTTCTTTTTTCGCGCGAAGTTTGTCGCCAAACTGACGAACGATCTCGCCTCGTTGCGGTGCCGGCATCAGGCGGAAAGTCTTGAAAGCATCGGTCGCTTTCTGCATTACGGTTTCATAGTCATCGGCCGTGGTCATGCGTACTTTACCGATCAGTTTGCCATCGACAGGTGAGTAAGACTCCAGAATTGCGCCTGACGCAAAATTCTGCACACCGGTTGATGTACCGTCGTTAATATCTTTAATGCCCAGTTGTTCAAGGGCTTCTCTCATTCCGAATTGGTCTTGAATTGTCGTCATGTAAGTTTGTTTTAATGTGCCGCAAATGTACCATTATTTCGGTAAAGGGAAAAGGAGTAACAGCATCGACGCATTGGAACCGCATCTATGATAGACAAACGCCCTAGCCCTGATGGCAGCAGCATCCTTTTTCGCGCTTCTTTAGCGCGGAAAAGATAGAGCGGACAGCAGGATAAAGCTTCTTAAAACGCTACTTTACAAAACGTGGATCTGATTCCATCACCGTACCGCAATTGTCGCAGGTGCGAAGGTCTTCCGAATTATAAAAGTGTTGGAAATGCGGGAGGAAATCCTGTTCGATATCGTGCAGTTCGAAATAGACTTCATACAATTTGTGGTTGCAATTATCGCAAAACCATAGTAGTCCGTCGGTGAATCCCTGCCCGGCGCGTTTTCGCTCAATCACTAAACCCACTGAATTTTCAGACCGCACCGGCGAATGTGGCGTTTTGGCTGGGTGCAGGTACATGTCACCTGCATTCAGTGTCAGTTCCTTTTTTTCACCGTCTTTCTGGATGATGACCTTTATGGTGCCTTCGAGTTGGTAGAACAACTCTTCGGTTTCATTATAGTGATAATCCTTGCGGGCATTGGGGCCACCCACGATCATCACGATGTAATCCTGTGAATCGACGTATATATTTTTATTGCCAACAGGTGGTCTGAGCAGATGTCGGTTTTCGGCAATCCATTGGTTGAGGTTGAACGGTTTCATAGTGGAAAATTTAATCTAATGTACGGAATTCAATAAAAAAGGCCGGCTAAAGCCGACCTGATTTTACTATTTTACTTCCTTGATTAAATAAATATATACGGGAAAGTGATCGCTGTAACCGGGTTCGCCGTTCCAATTTCGCAACGGATAGCCTTTATACTGACCTGATTTTTGGATTAGGTAGGGTTTGTTGTAGATACCGGCTTTCCAATATCTAAGGCTTGAATAATCAGGACGGATCAAAGCTTCGGATACCATAATCTGGTCGAAGATATCACCGGCATCACGATAGAACAAGGTTGCCTGACCGTCTTTTGCCATTTGTTCAAAGGGGTTGTAGATGCCGCCTGGTTTTACATCAGACTTTTTGAGTTTGGCACCGATGCCTTCTTTTACACTTTTATTGTAGGCGCCATCGTTCAAATCACCCATTGTTATGATTTTGGCGTTCGGATCGATCTTGAGCAGTGAGTCCATTATTTTCCGATTCAATTTTCCTGCTGCTTCGCGGTACGGGCTGCTGCGCTTTTCGCCACCTGATCGTGAAGGCCAGTGGTTTACGATAACGTGTATTTCTTCACCGTCCAGCATTCCGGTGACTAACAGTTGGTCACGGGTATAAACGCGTCGGTCCTTTCCGATAGCGGCTACGTCATCAGTATTTTCTTCGGTCAGGTCCTTTTTGTTGAGCTGTGCCTGATTCTCATAAATGTATAATGGAACATTTATGTAACTGGTGGGTTTAAAGAATTTTTTCTGATATAAAAGTCCTACATCGATTCCTCGTTTATCAGGCGAATCAAAGTGAATTACTCCGTAATCCTTATTGACCAATTGGTAATTTTTGACAAGGTCTTCAAGAACGCGTCGGTTTTCCACCTCACACACACCGATGATTGCCGGGGATTCTTTTTGTTGGTCGTTAGTGCCGATTTCAGGAATTACGCGACCTAATAAATCAAGTTTTTTATGATATTTTTTTGACGTCCAACCGCGCAGTGGCGTGTATTCATCGTCGTTATGCGGGCCATTGATGGTATCGAACAGATTCTCGATGTTGTAGAAAGCGACAGTATGCACTTTATACTTTTTTTCCTGCGATTGAGCGGTGCCAAATGTGAATAATACAACAAAGAGGGCAATAAATTTCTGAATTCTCATAAATGGGGTTTATTAATTTAATGTCAAGTTTGATTACAAACTTTGCGCCAAAAGTAAATAATATTATTAAATGATGTACATTTGCACGCTTTAAGTTTTGAGGTCGAGAGAGAAATTAATTTAAATTATTTATGAAAAAATTTTTTCTTAGTACACTGTTAATCATGCAGGTACTTATTGGTTTTGCACAAACGCTGCCGTCCGGAATAAGTGGACAGGTAGTGGATTCTAAATCACAACGCCCGATGGCAAACGTGGTTGTAACGGTTCAGAACACAAATTTCACTGCAATGACGAATTCCGGTGGTAAGTTTGTATTTGACAACTTACCGGTAGGTTCGCAACTAATCCAAATCAGAAGCGCCGGTTTCCGCGATCAAATACTTCCAGTTGAAGTAGTTGAAGGACGAATTGTCGATTTAGGCGTAGTGGTAATGGAAGAAGACATTACAAGTGAGCAACAACTTAGCTTGGTTACTATAACCGAGAGTGATCTTGGAGACGACAATAGTGGTTCTGAGAGTACTGCCGGACTGCTTCAGGCAACACGTGATGCTTTCAATCAAGCGGCGGCGTTCAACTTTGGTCAGGCGCGATTCAGGATCCGCGGATTGGACAATGAGTATGGCCGAACCATGATAAACGGTGTCACCATGAACAAAATATACGACGGTCGGCCACAGTGGGGTAACTGGGGTGGTTTGAATGACGCTACGAGAAATCAGGAATTCACAATGGGTTCTGGTCCATCTGATTACACTTTCGGAGGAATTCTCGGAACACAGGAAATCAATACAAGGGCGTCGATCTATCGTCCGGGATCACGAATTTCATTTTCAAGCACCAATACAAATTACAACTGGAGAATGATGGGAACCCACGCTTCCGGAATGAATAAAGATGGTTGGGCATTTGTGATTTCTGCTTCAAGAAGATGGGCCGTAGAAGGTCACTTCGAAGGAACTGATTACAGTGCAAATTCGGTGATGGCCAGCGTCGAGAAAAAATTCAACGACAACCACTCATTGAACTTAACCTCGATCTACGCTGAAAACAGCCGTGGTAAAAACTCTCCCAATACTCAGGAGATAAATGATATTGCCGGAATTCGGTACAATTCATACTGGGGATGGCAAGATGGCCGCAAGCGTAATTCAAGAGATAAAGATGTTGAAGAGCCTCTTACTATTTTAACTCACTACTGGAGAATAAACGACAATACTAACCTGAACACCAGTATTGCTTACCAATTAGGGTCGATCGGAAATAGCCGACTTGATTTCTTCAAAGCCGATAATCCGGATCCTACATACTACAGGAATCTTCCTAGTTACTATACTACCTTACACACCAGAATTAACGATATCCCGGTACACACACCGAATTACGAAGCCGCTGCAAACGCCAACTTCCTGACCGAGCGTCAAATTGACTGGGCTGCCATGTATCGCGCAAACGCAAATAACATTGAGCAAGGACGAAGTATTTACCTGCTTTATGAAGACCGGACAGATGATAAATTGTTCACGGCAAATTCTAATCTGACTTCACAGTTATCGGATAAGATTCTATTCAACAGCGGCGTTTCCTATAGAAAACTGCGCTCACACAACTTCCAGAATGTACTTGACCTTTTAGGTGGCGAATATTTTGTTGACATCGATCAGTTTTTCATCGGAAGCCAGCAACAATCTGACCTTCGCAATCCAAACAGAGTCGTAAGAGAAGGTGACAAATATGGTTATAACTACTATTTGCACGCCGATGTTATCGATGCGTTCACACAGTTTAAATTCACATACGACAAAGTTGATTTCTACCTGGCACAATCATACTCACGTTCACAATATCAACGTGAAGGACTGTACCAAAATGGTGTGTACCCAACTACTTCATTCGGAAAAGGTGAAAAAATAGTATTTGAAAATTTCGGTTTTAAAGGTGGAATGACTTACAAAATTACAGGACGTCACTTCTTCGATGCAAATGCTGCTTATATGACAAAGGCGCCAACAATGCGCAATACGTTTCCAAACGCCCGTTTGAACAATGCCATCACCCGCGACATCCAAAGTGAAAAGATTTCAAGCGTTGACGCAAGCTACATCTTCAGAGGTCCAAAATTAAAAGCACGGGCAACTGCCTACTTCTCAAAGATTCAGGATGCAACCGAAATAGGTTTCTTCTTCGCCGAAGGACTTGATTTGGCGCCTCTTCCTGGAACTTCGAGTAACGAGAGTTCGCCAAACATGTTCGTTGCCGAAATCGTTAAAGATCTTGACAAGAAAAACATGGGTGTAGAAGTTGGTATCGAATACCAAATTACATCAACAATCAAAGCCATCGGTGCTGCAGCTTACGGGCAATATACCTATGACAACAATCCGAACGTGTCATTGAACATTGACAACCGCAGGGAGGTAATCGATTACGGATCTTCTTCAATGAAAAATTACAAGCAACCGGGAATGCCGCAGCAGGCATATTCACTAGGTTTGGAATACCGCGCGCCGAAATTCTGGTGGATTGGTGCCAATGCAAACTACCTGGCAAACAATTACCTTGATATTTCTTCGTTAATGCGAACAGACTACTTCTTTAATGATGAAAATAATCCATACGGACTTTCATTAGAGGGTATCTCTGAAGAAGATTCAAGAAAATATCTGAAACAGGAGAAATTCGACCCGGTTACTTTAGTAAATTTGGTAGGTGGTAAGTCGTGGAGAATCGATGGTAAGACATTCGGTTTCTTTGCGAGCATCAACAACGTTTTCGATATTGAATACAAAACCGGTGGATTCGAGCAGGGTCGAAATGCCAACTATTCAGAAGTAAATCAGGATCACGCAGGTTTGGATGCCGGCGGATACCGTTCTTTCGGACCAAAATACTTCTACGGATACGGTCGTACGTTCTTCGTTAACCTTTATGTAAACTTCTAAGAAAAAGAAATAATGAAACATTCAATTTTAAAATATTCACTTCTATCTTGCATTGCGTCGTTGGCGCTGACAAGTTGCGTAAGTGACGATGACTTCATCACTCCGCCGTTGCAGTCACCTATTTACTCCGAATCATTCCAAACCGTTGTAAACAATCAGGTTTTGGAACTTGAAAACTGGACAAACGTCAGTCAGGCCGGGAATGTAAAATGGATCGGAAAGACCTTTAGCGGAAATGGTTACGCTGAATTTACCACTTTTGGTTCTTCTGACGCGTCAAATATCGGCTGGTTGGTTTCGCCTGAAATCGCACTTGATTCAAACGTTGGTAAAAGACTGGTTTTCCAAACCGCCCAGCATCACTGGAACAATGCTGCAAACACATTCCAGGTTTTCATCTCGACCGATTTTGACGGCGATGTAACAGCCGCCACCTGGTCAGAGTTGACCGATGCTACTTTGGTAACACAGGATATTGACTGGTACGAATTTGTTAATTCAGGTCCTATCGACCTTTCCAACATCGAAGGCCCTTTCCACGTTGCGTTCAAAGGTGTAGGTAACGGCTCAACGCTTACCGCCGGTTTCCAGGTCGATAACGTAACAGTCTATTCAGAAAATAATTAAATTGCGCTATATGAAAACAAATTTTGTAAAAACAGGCCTGTTTGCCTTGGCATTGGCCGGATTTATCGGCGGATGTTCAAACAGCGACGATTATGACACACCCGAGGGAATCGACATCTGCGAAGATGAATCGGTTGGACTTCAGGCAAACACTTCGGTTGCCGATGTATATGCCGTGGCTACTGCGGGAGCTGCTGAATATGAGGAAGGAGCCGACAGCGATTATGTAGAAGCTTATATAGTGTCTTCTGATGCGGGTGGTAACTTTTTCAAAACCATTTCTTTACAAACAGCCGACGGATCACGTGCGTTCAGCATTGCCGTCGATGTTTACAACACCTATACGAAAGGTTTCGAGGTAGGCCGGAAAGTTCTTGTACGCATGGATGATTTGCATATCCAAATCGTTCACAGTTCATTGGCAGTTGGTCAGCTTTATACAAACCCATCGACCGGAGCACAATCAGTAGGCCGTATTGCCGAGGGTGATTTGAGCGAAATCATGTTCAAAACATGTGAATACAAAAGTGAAGAGGAACTTGTTCAGCACTTGACGATTGGTCAAATTAACAATTCGCACATCAACAAATTAATCGAATTTGACAATGTTGAATTCGTGAGCGCCGCAGTTGGTAAGCCATATTACGATCCAACAAATGTCTTAGGTGGTGCAACCAATCATTTGTTAACTGATGCCAATGGGAATACCGTCATCTTCCGAACTGGATCATTTGCAACCTACGCAGGTGACATCATTCCAAACAAAAGCGGAAAAGTTCGCGGTATACTGACAAAATTCAACAGCGATTTCCAGTTCGTAGCTCGAATTGCATCCGATATTAAACTTACCGAGCCACGATTGGCAGATCAGGAGCCAGAAGATCCGGAAGATCCGGAAGGACCTGAAAATCCAGGACCTGGTGCTCTGTTTGTTTTCCCTAGCGGCGATTTCGAAAACTATCCTGCATTTATTGCAAGCCTGAATAGTTTCGGTATTAAAGCATACGCAAATCAAAGCGCCGGCACGGGCGTACAAGGCGGAGCGTCTATGCATATTGCAACGCCGTCGAACGCCGCAAATGATTTTGTATTCACCACGTTGGCACATAGCGGACTTCCGGCAACCTACTCACAAATCACTTTTTGGGTAAAAGGTACATCGGCAAAAAGTATTTCGATCAACTTGTATAAGAATGATGGTTCATACTATCCATTCAACCTGCAGGACGTAACCGGAAATAAAACGGTATCACCCGCTGCTAATAATCAATACACAGGAACGATCAATACCAATGGCGAGTGGGTTAAGATTACACTTGATTTGGCTGGAATCACCGATCTTAACGTAACTAACGTTGCCAATAACTTTTTTGCACTGAAAATCGGAAGCGTTTCAGCATACGATTTACATCTTGACAATTTCGTTATTGAATAAATTCATAACATATAGTTGAAAAGCCTGAAGTGACCCTTCAGGCTTTTTGCTTTAATAACTCGGCCCTCGCCTACCTCTATGGCCGCGATTACCTAAACGCTTCTTAAATCGCTTTTAATTGACGGTTAAGAGAATGTTCTACACCTGATCCTGCATTTCTAACTCATCACTGTGAAGTACTCGTTATAATCATTCGTATCTCCATTGGGTCGCGCCTAATAAGCATAATCCAGTCCGATGCTGCTTTTTGCCCATATGAAATCGCGTTCTTATCCTTCTGTAAATCGGCCATAAATATTCCACCACTCAATTTAATAGTTTCAAAGCCTACAAAAAATTCGCTTCGTGGTTTAATGTGCAGATCTTCCAGATCTACCGTAATCTGACCTTTCGAATTGCCACTAATTTTGAAATGAAGGTTAGCGGGTATTAGTGACGTTCCAGGTTTCCCATCAACATCTTTTTCATAAATCAATAATCGGAGTTCATGCTCGGCTTTGTCATGGTGTTTCGTCTGTAGAAAAAACGTTATTGCTGCTATCTCGCCAGCGGGAATTTCCTTGACCAAACTGACCAATTTCTCATTTTCATAAAAGCCCACCGTAGAAGTTCGGGGTAGTTTTTCCTTTAATTGCTGAAATGTTGCCACCCGAACTTCATCTAAGTAAACGATCGAATCCTGCTGCTGGGCAAAAATACTTTTACCGGTCATCAGGCAAAATGCAAGAAGAACTATTTTTAGGTTATCCATCTCACGAATATAAACCATTTCAATTCAGTGGAAGTTGCACGAACAAAATCATATCATAACTCCTCATTCCTAACCCCTGATTCCTAACCCCTAACTCCTAACTCCTCATTCCTTCCCGGCGTGCCCCTCGCCACAACCATTTCCATCCGAGTTTGAACCGTCATGCTCGGGT
>JADMKR010000261.1 GCA_015478765.1 Flavobacterium sp. | reverse complement strand
CCCTCAAGCTCATTTTCGAACAAACTTAGTTTTTCCAATTTGGTTAGCATTGCAATTTCAGCGGGCAAACTGCCGGTTAATTTATTGCTGTTCAGCAATAGGATTCGCAAGGATTTCAGGCTGTACAACGAAACAGGAATACTACCTCCAATTTCATTATTATACAGTGATAATTTTTGAAGTTTGGTGAGTCGGCTAATATTCACGGGGATTTCTCCCGAGAGCCGGTTCATGAAAAGTTCAACCGATTCCAAATTTTCCAGGCCGCAGATATCGACAGGAATACTGCCCGATAGCTGATTAAACCCGATGTTGAGTGTTTTGAGCCGTTTAAGATCTCCCACGGTACCGGGAATGTTGCCTGTTAGGTTATTCTTAAACAGATTCAAGTGTTCAAGGTGTGTCAATTGCCCGATCTGAGAAGAAAGGGTTCCGGTAAGATTATTATTTGAAAGATCGATAGCAACAACATTATTATTTTCCAATGTTATACCATGCCATGCCGATACAGGTTTCGACAAATCCCAACTGGAAACCCAATTTGCACCATTTGCCGATTTATAAATACTGATTAGCGCGTTTTTTTGGACGGCAGGAACCTCCTGCGCAAATACTGCAGAAAATACGACCAACAAAAAACAAGTGAAAATTTTGCGCATAGCCAAATACTGAATATTCAAACGTACAGGTAAATACGGTCAAACACAAATAAAATCGACGAAGTGCAATACTGCAATTAATATCGTAGTCTTTATCTTACAAACTTTACATATATCGGAGCCAAGTCTTTTTAGCACTCCTATTTAACAGATTCAAATCATTTATTACATTTGTTCGATAACTTTAAAAACCAAACGTTATGGAAATCAATTTCTTAGCCCTGATTGTTGCGGCATTATCAACTCTCGTCGTTGGTTTTATTTGGTACAATCCGAAAACATTCGGAGGAATTTGGATGCGTGAAAGCGGCCTGACCGAAGAACAGCTAAAAGGTTCAAATATTGTGAAGACGATGATATTATCGGTGATTTTTGCTTTTTTTATTGCTTTTATTCTTCAGTTTCTGGTGATCCATCAATTTGGAGCAGTGGGAATGGTAGGTGATCCGGCAAGTACAAGCGAGTCATTTGCAACTTTTATGTCGGAGTACGGTACAGCTTACCGCACTTTCAAACACGGCGCACTTCATGGCTTCATGTCGGGTCTGTTACTAGCGCTGCCACTAATAGCGACTAACGCTTTATACGAAAGACGCAGTTGGAAATATACTTTGGTGACCGGCGGCTTCTGGATTGTTTGCTTCACGCTTATGGGCGGTATTATCTGCGCGTGGGTTTAATTTTTTTAAGCCTGCTTTCGTCGGCAGGCTTCACATTTTTTTAAGATTTAAACACCTATTTTTACCCAAAAATCACTACTTGTCCGCTCGCTTATCTTTCCAAATCTATAAAACTGCAAACGATCTTCCGCTTCAATGGGATGCAATAGCTCCGCACAACATTTTCCTCAGTAGTGCATATTTGAGCGCTCTGGATTTGTCGGCGCCACAGAATATGATTTGCCATTATGTGGGGATGTTTAACGGCGATAGATTGTGTGGAGTCGCGGTTACCCAATTTTTGGATCTGAACAAACTACGGTCATTCGGTGAACGCGACCGCTGTGTGAAGACAGCGATACGAAATGTAATGTTTCGAAATTTCAGTTCGCATGTACTGTTTATCGGCAATAATATGCTTACCGGTCAAAACGCTTATCATTTTACAGCTGACATCGATGTGGTAGAAGGGCTGAAATTGCTGAAAAGTGCGACTGAAGCACTTAAGATGAATTTCAGAAAGCGCGGCTATAAAGTTCATCTCACAACTTTTAAAGATTTTGCGAATGCCGAACTGCCAAATTTCCAAAAGGCAGGTTTCAATCGGTTTTATCGCTTTTCGATTCAACCAAATATGGTTTTTGACATAACGAATTTTGTATCATTCGACGATTATGTCAACCGATTAACTAAAAAATACAGAGATCAGTATAAGCGATCTCAGAAAAGATCGGCTGGTATAACCCGTCGCAAGATGACCCTTTCGGATATTGAAACGCACAATGAAAAAATTTACAGTCTATATGAGTATGTAGCCCGCAATGCACCTTTCAATACCTTTTTCCTGGCGGACAACCACTTTTCAGTATTAAAGAGCATTCTGAAAGATCGATTTCTCTTTTATGGTTACTTCCAAGATGATCAACTCATTGGATTCAATACTTTGATTAAAAACGGGGATACGCTCGACACCTATTTTTTAGGTTATGACGACACTATACAACGGAAAAAAATGTTGTACCTGAATATGCTGTACGACATGATTGGCTATGCGATCAAGAAAGGATATAAAAAAATCGTTTTCGCCAGGACGGCACTCGAAATTAAAAGTTCAGTGGGCGCCGAACCTGTTGAAATGTACGGATTTTTGTCGCATCAAAATCCGATGATAAATTCGCAAATCGATAAATTGTTCAAATATTTGGAACCCTCGCCGGTATGGCAGCGTCGGTCTCCGTTTAAAGATTAGGAACGGCTACCTTCATCTGCTTTTTCAACATTTTGATGTCGAGCCGTTGAACTTCGCCGTAATACTCGCCATCAATTTGAAAGTGAACGGGAATGTTGGTCGTAATCAGCGCTTTTTCGGCAGAAAGTATTTCAATATCTTCTGAATTTAACGGCATATTACCTGTTATGATTTTTCCAAAAAGGACTAGATCGAGATTTTTCAAGATTATGATTTCAAATTTTCCGTCATCCATTTTTCCAAACGGATTTATAGTGACGCCTGTTCCATACCGTTTTGCATTTGCGATCACCACCATTTTTGCCTCGGCTATAATCTCGATGTCATTTACCTTGATTTTGGCTATAAATGGCGTTTCCTGATCACGGAGCGTATTAAAACTCTGGATTGCATAGCCCAGTTTTCCCCGAATATTACTGTTTTCGTAATTTTTAATCAACTCGGCATTGAGACCGATGTCGCTTAAATGCAAGCTTTTCTTATCGTTTATGCAAACAAGATCCATTTCTTTAAAGTCATTGTCGAATGCAATCTTGAGGACCTCGTCTATATCTGTGGGAAAATCCAGGTCGACTGACAACCCATTGGCAGAGCCCGAGGGAAGCAATCCAATTATAATATCGGTGTGCTGAAGTGTCTCGGCCACCATTTTTATGGTACCGTCGCCACCCGCTACAAGGATCCGTTCGGGATTTAAATCTTTATACAGTTGGGCAATGTGATCCTCGTCATCTTGTCCGGTCGTTTCATATATGGTAATTTGGACATCCCGCTCAGCGGCATACCTTTTAACCGCATCGATCAGGTCTGCTTTATCGTTGCCGCCCGCGATCGGATTTACAACCAAAATGTGGTTCTTTTTAACTGTCATGTACGATTACAGTTGAATATTTTGTATTTTGTTAGGCTCATCCAAATGTATAAAATTATATGAAGCCAATATTAAAATTGTACAGGGGTTATGCGAATGACCAGGAGCTGATTGTAATGGGCCATGTATTTAGTCCAACTACGCAGGAGGAATATAATTTTCAGAAAAAGAATTTCAAAAATGCCAAGTCGGTTATCAGGATGTTTCGCATAAAAACCCAGGCAAATGCCGACGTATACCTTGAGCATGACGGAAGGCAGATACACACCAAAACACTTGATGACGGCTATTTTAAATTTTGCATACCGTTGGATAATGAAATCGCCACCGGCTGGACAGATTACACCGTCTTCATCAAGTATGGTGAAAAGGAAATTCGCGAAAACGGCTCTTTTATTCGGCCGCATAAAGGCAACTTCGGATTCATATCGGATATTGACGACACTTTTTTGGTATCGCACACCCGAAATGCCTTTAAAAAGTTATATATACTGTTGTTTCGCAATGTTAACGACCGGAAAATTTTTGAAGGAGTGGTTCCGCATTATCAGGCATTGAGCACTGCCGGCCACAACAACAAAGAGGAAAATAATGCCTTTTTTTATGTTTCCAGCAGCGAATGGAATCTATATCGGTTCATTGTCGATTTTACCAAATTGCACGATTTGCCACGTGCCGTACTTTTGTTGAAAGATATTAAGACGAGTTTGACCGATTTTTTTCTGACCGGTCGCGGCGACCACAATCATAAATTTGACAAGATTAAGCATATCCTCGAATTCTATCCGCATTTACAATATACGTTGCTGGGCGACGATTCGCAGCATGATCCATATTTATACGAAAACATCTGCAAGATATTTCCGGTCACAGTAAAAGCGGTTTATATCCGCCAAACCGGCAAAAATAAGAAAGCCAAATCCGTCGAAGCTATGAAAAATATAGAATCACTTGGAGTTGCAGTTTGTTACTTCCAAAATAGCGCTGAAGCGATCGAACATTCAAAAAAAATCGGACTTATTGCCTAGGCATTTTCAATTTCTTCCTGAACGATTTCCCAATCCAATAATAACTGGTCGAGCGCTTCCTTCTTTTGGTTGTAGGCCTTAAAGAAATTAGCGTCTTCGATATTCTTGTCATAATTAGTCGCCAGCATTTTATCGTCGTGCTGTATATCGCGCTCGAGTTGCTTGATCTGACTTTCGATTTTACTCAATCGATTCTGAAGCGATTTGCCGCGCTTTTGATTTTCGTAGGAAACCTTGTTGCTCTCTTTGGGCGATTCCTTCTTAATCACATCTTTTCGTTCCACTTCGCGCATGTTCTCCAGATTACGCTGATCGAGGAAATAATTAATGTCGCCAAGATATTCCTTAATTTTCTGATCTTTGAATTCATAAACCAGGTTCGACATTCCTTGTAGAAAGTCCCGATCATGCGAAACAAGCAGCAGCGTACCTTCGTATTTCTGTAGCGCCGCTTTCAAAACATTCTTTGATTTGATATCAAGGTGATTGGTAGGTTCATCCATAACCAAGACATTGATTGGTTGTAACAGAAGTTTACACAACGCCAGCCGGTTGCGTTCACCACCCGAGAGTACCTTTACTTTTTTCTCGACATCGTCACCGCGAAAAAGGAAAGATCCTAACATATCGCGAACTTTAGAGCGATTGGTATCGGTAGCAGCGTCTTCCATGGTTTGCAGCAGCGTAATTTCTCCGTCGAGATACTCGGCCTGATTTTGGGCAAAATAACCGATCTGGACATTATGCCCCAATTTTATAGTCCCGTCGTATTCGAATTCATTAACAATGGCTTTGATAAATGTCGATTTGCCTTGACCATTCTGACCCACGAAGGCTATTTTGCTTCCGCGTTCCACCAATAGAGAAATATCTTTTAAAATGGTTTTATCGCCATAACTTTTAGTCACGTGATCAGCTTCTATAACAACTTTACCAGGGACTTTTGAAACTGGAAATGAAATATTCATAACCGAATTATCGTCTTCATCAACCTCGATCCGTTCTACCTTGTCAAGTTTTTTTATAAGCGACTGTGCCATTGACGCCTTCGATGCCTTGGCACGGAATTTCTCAATCAGTTTCTCGGTTTCCTCAATTTTTTTCTGCTGATTTTTCTGCGTCGCCAATTGTTTCTCACGGATTTCATGACGCAACTCCAGGTATTGGGAATACGGTTTGTTGAAGTCATACGCTTTCCCAAGCGATATCTCGATGGTTCGGTTGGTCACATTGTCCAAAAACATTTTATCGTGCGAAACAATTACCACAACTCCGGGATAATTGCGCAAAAAGTTTTCAAGCCAAATGATCGATTCGATATCGAGGTGATTGGTAGGTTCATCCAGTAGCAATACATCGTTTGCCTGTAAGAGCAACTTTGCAAGCTCGATCCGCATTCGCCATCCGCCGGAAAAAGTTTCGGTCGGGTTATTGAAATCCTCGCGTTTAAAACCGAGGCCGAGTAAAATTTTCTCTGTGTCGCCCACATAATTATACCCGCCTAAAAGTTCGAAGCGATGCGTATAATCGGATAAGTCTTCTATGATTTTGCTATAATCATCGCTTTCGTAATCGGTGCGTGTAACGAGCTGGTGGTTTGTTTCCTCGAGTTGGCGCTCAACTTCTTTTATGTCGGTGAATGCCTGATAAGCTTCCTCAAGAACGGTACGACCTTGCTCAAAATCGATGTCCTGGCGCAAGAATCCGATCCTGATTTCCTTTTCAGCTGCAATACTACCTGAGTCAGGCGCGAAATCACGCGCAAGAATTTTAAGCATGGTCGATTTACCAGCACCATTTTTTCCCACCAGACCTACGCGGTCTCCCGCACCAAGTCTGAAAGTTACTTCTTCAAATAAATATGTCCCGCCAAAGGATACCGAAAGGTTATGGATATTAAGCATTTATTATGTGTATTAACAACAGGTATTCGTAAATTTGACGCGGCTTGGCAAACTTCATTGCCCGCTATCAATAATTTTGCAAATGTTAAAAAAAGGATCCAAACTATATAGCATTTTAACAGGAACTTGTCCTAGATGCCATAATGACAAGATGTACATCAACAGCAATCCGTACAACATTGCTCAAACAATGAAAATGCATGATAACTGCCGGCATTGCGGTCTCAAATATAAAATAGAACCAAATTTCTTTTTCGGATCGATGTATGTGAGTTACGGACTTGGAGTTGCGGCCTGCGTTGTTTTATTTGCGATCACGTACGCATTTGTGGGGCTGGAAATCGAGGTTGCATTTTTAGTTATTTTAATAGGATTGCTGCTTTTAATGCCACCTATTACACGGTTGGCCAGAAACATCTACATAAATATATTTATCAATTACGATCGGTCAATGGATAAGAAGCCGCGTACCTAGTGATACTATTTTCCGCTGCAATCGCCGAACCGTCTTCTATGTTCTTGAATAATTCCTCGGCCATATAAGGCGCCAGCATTACACCTCGCGTCCCAAGTCCGTTAAAAACGTAATATCCCCGGATTTCGGGATGACGTCCTAAAAGCGGCTTTCTGTCTGCCAATGTTGGCCTGATTCCGGCATGGTGCTGAATAACTTTAAATTCGCAGTTCAAAACTTCTCTGGCGCGCTGAAGGAGTTCGGCTAAACCCGCAGGGCTCGGATTATTGGTCTTGTCTACCCAGTTGTATGTTGCGCCCAGCTTAAAACGGTTATTACCCAGCGGTAGAATAAATATACTGCTGTTGATGATTTTATCTAATTGCAGATCTGGCGCTTCAATGATTAAGAGTTCACCTTTGGTTCCCTCGAGCGGAAGGTAATTAAAGTAGGGATTTGCGTGAATTCCGAAACCTTCTGCAAATACTATATTCCGTGCTTTGATTCCGCGATACTCGAAAAAATCGCTATTTCGAATAATGTCTATGTAGGAAAAAGTTTCATCGCGATAAGATTCAATCGCTCGCAGATATTGTGTGTAACTTTTCAGCAGTTTTTCAGTATCGACATAGCCGGTCTGCAGCACTTCGCCATAAGCGAAAGGCGATTCAATTCCGTTGAACCTCGTTGTAACGAGATTGGGAGATAGAAAATCAGAAAGAATAGGTTTATCGGAGGCGGAGAACCAATCGTTTTGCTCCTCAATTGAATGGAAACGACGCAGAATTGGCAGCGGGTGCAACACTTTAATAAGCAGGCGATCCTCAAGAGCGCGGTAAAAGGGCACCAATTTATCCAATTGCGCTTGCGCATTCTGCAATCCTGAAAACCTTTTTAGTATCACCGGATTGTACAAACCACCCGCGATGGTGGATGAAGTTTGGGAGCTGTCATCGAAAACCACGACCGAACGCCCGTGTTGCAGTGCAGTTTCGGAAAAAGCGATACCCGCAAGTCCGCAACCGACAATAATGTAATCTACCATGGTATAAAAATAAAAAAACCCTTGCCATCGACAAGGGTTTTAAGGAAATTAGAATTTTCTAATAATTCCACATATCTGATTCGAAATCGCGGATTTTATCTTTCACCCTTTCGGACTCTAAGAGTTGCATCTGCGCATTTTCTTTCATGTATTCTTCAATCTTCCTATCGCCGTACACATTTTCCTCTTTGTAAATCACAGCGCTAAAACGACGTGAATTCAATAAATGGTCAAAGGTAATTGGCATAGCGGAATTTCGGTCATTAAACGCTTTATGCTCATGCAGGATATCACGTACTGCGGGGAAATACACCCAAAAAAGATCGATGACATCCGGATCTTCAGCACCAATTTCACGGGCTTCAGGCGCTACCGGGCAAATTGCCAGTAACCTGTACTTCAATTCACCCTGACGGTTGTCGAAATACCAAAAGCCTTTTATTCTATATCCGAAAATATCCTGTGAAGTCAATTCTCTTCTATCGATGAACTGTTCGTCAAGCACACGTTTTCCTGACATATACTCATCATAGTAGGTGTTGATTTCGTCGAGACCCGACTGAATCGTATCAACATACGTAAATGAGTTCTTCATGTCTTTCAATGTCCTTTTGGTATTGAAATAATCGTCGGCATAGACTTCAGTGATCTCTCCACTTTTAATCCCCTTTACGAGAACATCAAATAAAGATCTTCTGTCTTTTCCAATGTTAGCAGTATCGACAGGGAAGTAAAGTGGGAAGTTTATCCGTTCGTCCAAGTCAATAAACTCCCAAACAGTTTTTCCCATTAGAACATCTCTATCATGCACGTAGCCATAAGCCAACGGTTTATCATTGTCAGAGATCAGCTGAGCTGCAGTCTTCTTTCCTATCTCATCTGGGGTTTTTGCATTCAGCAGATTGGATTGAGCAAAAGATGCAACACCCATAGTGAAAACAAAAACAACCGTTAAAAAATTTCTTGACTTCATGTTATAATTTATATATATCCAAGTAGGTTAAACGACCAACTTAAATGTTTATTGTATTTCGTAAACAACCGGTGCGGTTTTAGGAGGAAGAATTCCTGAAACACCTACAACTCTGGTCTTGATATCTGAAATAACTACTTGATCACCACGTCCGGCGCGAGCCAAAGCAGCTTTACACTGAGCATTTACACGATCACCATTTACGATAACCGTAGGCTGACCTGATACTTTGAAAGAGAACTGAGTAACCTGAAAATTTAAATCGTAAGCAAAGTCTTCCAATACCGCAGAAATCTGTGATACCTCAAGACGCGACTTTTGACCTTTAACCGTACCTGTCGTACCGGCAATAGCACCAGCAGGTCCAGGGATGTTTTTTATACGGAAAGTTTTCTTATCAGACACAGTTGCCCCATCAGGTAATTTACCTGTGACGCTCACAGTAACTTCATTTCCGGAACCAGGCGTTAGGTTGTAAGCACCCGGCTTACCGGCTTTGGAAAGACCAGG
>JADMKR010000260.1 GCA_015478765.1 Flavobacterium sp. | reverse complement strand
AAAGGATATTGTGATGGCCGTTAAGGAAGGCGGACCAAATCCCGAGGCAAATTCGAGATTGCGTGCCGTGATTCAAAATGCCAAGGCAGCCAACATGCCAAAGGAAAATGTCGAGCGTGCGATAAAAAAGGCAACCGACAAAGACACTGCGAATTATAAGGAAGTTTTATTCGAAGGCTACGCCCCACACGGTATTGCTCTTTTGATCGAAACGGCTACTGATAACAACAACCGGACTGTAGCCAACATCCGAAGTTATTTCAATAAATGCAACGGTACCATGGGAACCCAGGGATCGGTTGAGTTTATGTTTGATCATACCTGTAATTTCAGGATCCCGGCCGAAGGAATTGATGTCGAGGAAATGGAACTCGAATTCATAGATTTTGGTGCCGAAGAGATATTCGCCGATGAAGACGGAATTTTGATCTATGCGCCGTTCGAGAGTTTTGGTGCGATCCAGAAGGAACTTGAAGCACGCAAAATTGAAATTTTGTCTTCGGGGTTTGAGCGCATTCCGCAGATCACCAAAGAACTGACGCCCGAACAGGTAGCTGATGTCGAAAAATTATTGGAAAAGATTGAAGAAGACGATGATGTCCAAAACGTTTACCACACAATGGCCGAATAATAAAAATATTGACACATAAAAAAAATGCCTCCTGATCGGGAGGCATTTTTTATTTATAACTCAAATCTATTTGATAAATTCAATTTGTTGTGCTTCTTCAGCATTGATGCTGTCAAAGAAACCTTGTTCGTTCATCCATTCATCGCTGAACACTTTGCTCATGTAGCGCGAACCGTGGTCAGGGAAAATAGCGATTACTTTACTGTTGGCGTCAAATTCACCTTCCTCGGCATATTGCTTGATTGCCTGCATTACTGCTCCCGAGGTATACCCTACAAACAGGCCTTCGCTCTTTGCAATCGCACGCGTCGCATGAGCACTTTCTTCATCGGTTACTTTTATGAATTTGTCGATCAGGTCGAAATCGGTTGCCGACGGAATCAGGTTTTTACCCAATCCTTCGATTCGATACGGATAGATCTCATTGTTATCGAACTCTTTTGTTTCGTGGTATTTTTTCAACACCGATCCGAAAGCGTCAACGCCCAGGATTCGTATATTCGGATTCATTTCCTTGAGGAATTTCGCGGCTCCTGAAATGGTTCCGCCCGTTCCGCTACACGCCACAAGATGTGTTATTTGACCTTTTGTCTGCTCCCATATTTCGGGACCAGTGGTTTTATAATGGGCGTCAATGTTAAGTTGGTTGAAATATTGATTTATATAAACCGAACCTTTCGTTTCTTCGTGCAGGCGCTTGGCTACATTGTAATACGATCGTTCATCATCTGCCGACACGTGTGCCGGGCACACATATACTTTGGCTCCCATGCTTCGCAGCATATCGATTTTATCGCGGGATGATTTGGAACTGACTGCTAAAATGCACTGATAACCTTTGATGATGCTGACCATTGCCAGACTGAATCCTGTATTGCCCGAGGTGGTCTCGATTATGGTGTCACCCGGCGTGAGTATGCCTCGTTTTTCTGCTTCTTCAATAATATACAAGGCAATCCTGTCTTTGGTGGAATGTCCCGGATTAAAAGCTTCTACCTTAGCGTAAAAACTTCCTTCTAAATTTTCGGTGATTTTATTGAGCTTAATAAGTGGTGTATTACCTATTAATTCCAGTATATTATTATAGGCATTTATTTCTTCTTTCATAAAAAAATAGTTAATCGGGGACCGTGTAGGAGATAATTTATGACCCCAAATCCTTGCAAATTTAACAAAATTATCTAATTAACCGGCAATTTTTTCTAACTCAAATATAAAACAAAATTCTTTAGCCAACTCTTTTAAGGCTTCAAATCGGCCGGATGCCCCGCCATGCCCCGCCTCCATGTTAGTATCGAGAAACAGTAAATTTTCCTCGGTTTTCATTGATCGGAGTTTCGCTACCCACTTCGCCGGCTCCCAATACTGCACCTGTGAATCGTGTAAACCCGTTGACACATAGATATTTGGATAACGCATCGCCTTAATGTTATCGTATGGCGAATACGATTTCATGTATTTATAATATCGTTTTATATTAGGGTCTCCCCACTCATCGTATTCACCTGTTGTCAGCGGGATACTGTCATCAAGCATTGTGGTCACTACATCAACGAACGGCACCTGGGCGATTACGCCATTATATAATTCGGGTGCGATATTTACTACAGCACCCATTAATAATCCGCCGGCAGAACCGCCTTCAGCATAAAAATGTTCCGGCGAACTGTATTTTTGATCTATAAGATACTTTGTACAGTCAATAAAATCGGTAAAAGTGTTCTTCTTCCTTAGCAATTTTCCGTCTTCATACCATTGGCGCCCCATATCTTCACCGCCGCGAATGTGCGCAATGGCAAAAATGAAGCCCCGGTCCAGAAGGGAAAGCCGGGTTGACGAAAAATGGGGATCCATCGAAGCACCATAGGAACCATAGGCATAAAGCAAAATCGGATTGGAACCATCGCGCTTCAATGACTTCGGATAAACCATCGAGATCGGAATTTTGGTTCCGTCCTGCGCTGTTGCCCATTCCCGCTTTTCGACATATTTTGTCTTATCGAAATCACCCAGTACGGTTTGCTCCTTCATGACCGTTTTCTTCTTTGTCTTCATATTGAAATCGATCACCGATGAAGGCGTCGCCATCGACTGATAGCCATAACGAAGAATATCGGTATTGAAATCGACATTCATCATCGTAAAAGCCGAATAAGTTTCATTTTCAAATGGAAGATAATATTCGCCTTCACCGCTCCACGGTCGTATCCTGATATGGTTCAGTCCGTTTGAGCGCTCTTCGACCACAAGAAAATCTTTAAAAATATCGATGCCTTCGATCAAAATGTTCTCATCATGCGCTATGACATCGGTCCAATTTTCCTTGGAAGTGGCATCTTCAGGCGTGACCATAACTTTAAAATTGGTCGCCTTATCTTTATTGGTCAAAATATAAAACTTATCGGCATAATGCGAAATTCCGTATTCCACACCGCGGTTTCGTCTTTGAAACACCCTGAATTTTCCGCCGGGCTTATCAGCTGGCAAAATGCGATGTTCCGATGTCAATGTACTGGAGCAGCTGATAACAATGTATTTACGCGATTTCTCCTTGCTTACAGAAACATGAAAAGTTTCATCTTTCTCATAATAAACCAGTTTGTCTTTCGATGGATCGGCACCCATCCTGTGTTTATATATCTTGTCGGGACGAAGCGTTTGCTCGTCCTGTCGCGAATAGAAAATCGTCTTGTTATCATTCGCCCAAACGCAACTGCCAGTCGCTTTTTCAATATTATCGCTCAGGATTTCACCTGAAAAAAGATCTTTGATTCCGATGGTAAAAATGCGTCGGCCGACGGTGTCTGTTGCAAACGTAGCAAACCGGTTATCCGGACTGATACTGACGCCATCCAATTGGAAAAACGGCTGGCCTTCGGCCATAACATTGCAATCGAAAAGAATTTCCTCCGGTGCCGATAATGTCCCTTTCTTCCTTGAATAAATCGGATACCCTTTACCGGTTTCAAATCGTGTTATATAAAAATATCCGTTATAAAAATAAGGAACCGACTCGTCGTCTTCCTTAATCCTGGCTTTCATTTCCTCGAACAATGCCGCTTGGAACGGCTTCGTATGTTCGGTCATGCGTTGGTAGTACTCGTTTTCCTGTTCGAGATATTGTATGACTTCAGGATTGTCACGGTCGTTAAGCCAGAAATAATCGTCGATTCGAACATCACCGTGCTTTTCAAGTTGCACCGGCTTCTTTTGGGCCACCGGCGGTATTATAGATTTTGACATACTCTTTTATTGGTCGTTGCCGGCAAAAATAACATAAACCGAGTGGAGCAATGGCATTTTGGGGCGAAATTATGGTTTGCAAACAGTCGTTTTCGTAAATTCGCTTCCGTAAAAAATTTAAAATTATGTTTGGAGATTTAATGGGAATGATGGGCAAACTCAAGGAAGCCCAACAAAAAATGGAAGAAACGAAAAAACGGCTCGATACGGTTTTGGTCGATGAACAAAGCAGCGACGGACTTTTAAAAGTTACGCTGACAGCAAATCGCAAAATAAAAAGCATCACCGTTGCCGATGAGTTGCTTCAGGATAAAGAACAACTCGAAGATTATCTGGTACTCACGCTTAACAAAGCGATCGAGAAAGCTACCAGCGTACATGAAGCCGAAATGGGCGCTGTTGCCAAAGATGGCATGCCCGATATCCCCGGCCTTGACATGTTCAAATAATCAGAAACTCATTCGCTGCAACGTCTCAATCACATAACTGTGCATCACCTCGCGATAATCCAAATGCGTGACGATGCGCAGTTTTCCATGTCCTAATGTGCTGATCGAAATGTTTTTTTGTTTCAGTTTATCGAGTAAGACACTTTCCGGTACGCGCGAATGCAACGCAAAGATCAAAATGTTGGTCTCGACCGGTTCCACACTGGCAACCCAGTTCAGCTTTTGTAAAACAGCGGCAATTTCCTTGGCACGCCTGTGATCCTCAGCAAGCCGGCTAACGTGGTTTTCAAGTGCGTAGTTCCCTGCAGCCGCCAAATAACCCACCTGTCGCATTCCGCCACCTAATATCTTTCGGATGCGCAGCGCCTTGCGAATTGTCTCTTTATCCGAAATCAGCAACGAGCCCGCCGGCGCACCAAGTCCTTTTGAAAGACAAACCGAAATCGTATCGAACATCTTTCCATATTCCCTCGGATTTTCCGAATTTGCCACCAGTGCATTCCAAATCCGTGCGCCATCAAGGTGAAATTTTAAGCCATTTGCATCGCAAACCGATCGGATCTTTTTTAACTCTGCCAAATCATAACACGCGCCGCCACCTTTATTTGTTGTGTTTTCGACACAAACCAAACTCGTCAGCGGACTGTGATAAAAGTCAGGCGGATTGATAGCAGCTTGTACCTGATCGGCAGTGATCATGCCGCGATTTCCATCGATTAATTGGCACGACACACCGCTGTTAAACGACACGCCGCCACCTTCAAAATTGAAAACATGCGCCCATTTATCAGCGATGAGTTGGTCGCCCGGCTGCGTCAGTAGTTTTATAGCTGTTTGGTTTGCCATTGTCCCGGAAGGGAAAAACAGCGCGTCTTCCATTCCGAAAATCCCAGCCACATTCGCCTGAAGCGCATTTACGGTCGGATCCTGCTTATATACGTCGTCGCCCACTTCGGCCTGGAACATATAACGAAGCATTTCCGGAGTTGGTTTGGTAACGGTATCACTGACTAAATTTATTTCCATATAATCGAAAAGGATATCTTATTTTTGTGAATTATTAGAAGCTGATTCCTGCTGTCCGCTTTATCTTTTTTGCATGAAAACCGAGTCTGAAATTGAGTAACTGTTTTGCAAAAAAGGATGCCGCTGCCATCAGGGCTAGGGCCGGCAGGTGCAAGAAATCACTACAAAACTAAAACTATTTATGACAAATACCGAACAAATCAAAGGTATTGTGGAGCGCCTTGGTGCGTTGAGGAGGTATCTTTGACGTCGATAAGAAACTGATTGAAATCACCAACGAGGAAGAGAAAACCCTCGCCCCCGACTTCTGGAACAATGCCCGCGAAGCCGAGGCATTCATAAAAGTCCTGAGATCCAAAAAGAAATGGGTCGAAGATTATGATAAAGCAGTCATATTAGCCGACGAACTTCAACTCGCATACGAATTCTTTAAAGAAGGTGAAGTCACCGAGGAAGAATTGGACGCTATTTATCAGTCGGCCAACTCACATATCGAAAACATCGAATTCCGCAATATGCTGTCTGATGAAGGCGACAGTTTAAGCGCAGTAGTACAAATCACTGCCGGCGCCGGCGGAACCGAGAGTTGCGACTGGGCCGAGATGCTGATGCGCATGTATATGATGTGGGGCGAAAAAAATGGCTATAAGATAAAGGAACTTAACTTTCAGGCCGGTGAAGTCGCCGGAATTAAAACCGTCACCATCGAATTTGAAGGCGATTATTCGTTCGGTTATCTGAAAGGTGAAAACGGTGTCCACAGATTGGTGCGCATCTCCCCTTTCGACAGCAATGCCAAGCGTCATACGTCGTTTGCGTCGGTGTATGTTTACCCGCTTGCCGATGATACGATCGAAATCGACATCAATCCGGCCGATATTTCATGGGAAACGATGCGATCGAGTGGCGCCGGCGGCCAAAATGTCAACAAAGTCGAAACTGCAGTAAGACTTCGCCACCATCCTACTGGAATCATCATCGAGAATTCAGAGACACGTTCGCAATTAGACAACAAATCAAAAGCGATGCAGTTGCTGAAATCACAGTTGTATGAGATCGAATTAAAGAAAAAGCAGGCACTGCGCGATGAAATCGAAGCCAAAAAGATGAAGATCGAATGGGGTTCGCAAATCCGGAATTATGTAATGCATCCATATAAGCTGGTGAAAGATGTGCGAACGCAATATGAAACCAGTGATGTCGACGGTGTGATGAATGGCGATATCGATGAGTTTCTGAAATCCTTCCTGATGATGATGGGTCAGCGTGATGAATAAAAATCGTTGATTTTCTTAAATATTGCGTGTTGTAGGAAAAAAATCTACTACATGTTTTAGGTTTTAAGAAATTCGGCCTATCATTGTCATTCTAACCTTATTCCGCTCTTATGAAGAAATTTACTTTAACTTTCTGCTTTATTGTTTGTGCCTGTTTGGCGTCAGCCCAAATCCGTTGGGAACCAGGATATTTCATTGACAACGCAGGGCAACGTACCGAAGGTCTGATCCAGAACCGCGATTGGAACGATAATCCTACTTCTTTCCAATACAAAGTTTCGGCTGACAGCCCGGAAATAAAGAGGACAATCGAAGACGTGCAGGAATTTAGTATTGCCGGCCAATCGAAATACATTCGTGCTACGGTAGACATGGAAAGGGCTAGTAATAAATTGGGTGATTACCAAACTGACAAACAACCCGTTTTTAAATCCGAAACGCTGTTCTTAAAAGTATTGGTACAAGGAGAGAATACCCTGTATCATTACACCGAATCGGGTCTATCCAAATTTTTCTTCAGTAACAACGATACCGGCATTACCCAGTTGATTTATATCAAGTATCGACGCTATATTGACTACATTCAAGGATATGAAGAAGGAACATTTGAGAATAATCAGTATAAAAACCAACTATGGAATCATGTGAAGTGCGACGACACCGAATTGAAATCCATCGAACGCCTCAAATACGACCGTCAGGATTTGGTCAACTATTTCCTGAAGGTCAATGGCTGCTACGCCACACAAGCTGAGGCCGATTTTGTAGCGCCCCGACCGAAAGGTGATTTTAACCTGAGACTTGAAGCTGGTTACAGCATGTACAAGCATTCAGTGACACGAAATATTGCGCGTTTCTCATCTGAAATTAGTGACAGCGGTGCCAATTTCGGTATGGAAGCCGAATACATTTTACCAACCAATAAACAAAAATGGGCCGTCATCGTTGGTGTCAACATTAATAATTTTGAAGGAGAACAGGAAATTCCCAGCAATTCTATAAATGGCGAATCGATAACTGCAACTCATAATTTCATTCAGGTCCCGGCGGGAATGCGTCATTACATGTATCTGAATAAAACTTCGAAATTTTTCGCAACCGGAGCGCTTGTAATCAATATTGTTCACGAAGGCAAACTGGATTACCGTTCCTCAACAGATTTTGAAGCCGATCCATATGTTTATAATTTCTACTTCGGACTTGGCTATGAATATGGTCGATTCAGCGCCGAAGCCCGAATTTTCACGCCTTCTGGTATAGTAAATAATTTGGAGTCGAAATTCCATAAATCCGGGATCGCGGTACGATATAAGATATTTTGATGCTTTTCCCAATCGAACTTATAGTAGACAACCCACTTAGTAAAACATATGACATCCCATTCTATTAAAGAAATAAACCAGATTTTAAAAGGAATTATTATTGGCAACGATAGCCTGATCATCAATTCACCGGAACAACTCGAGCTTGCCACCGGCGATCAAATATCGTTCATTGGCCATAAAAAATATGAAAAGTTCTGGGCAGCTTCCAATGCTGGTGCGGCAATAGTCAACAACGACATATCGATAGAACCCGGTGAAGGCCGCGCGTTTATCAAAGTAGACAATGCCGACCTTGCCATGTCGCAAGTGCTTGAGATGTTTGCTCCGCCCGCTCCTGAGTTCGACGAGGCAGTACATCCGTCGGCGATAATCCATAAAACAGCCACTATTGGGTCGGGAACGCGGGTTGGCGCTAATTGTTACGTAGGCCCCAAAGTCACACTGGGGAGCAACGTGACGCTTTATCCGAATGTTACTGTTCTTGACGAATCTACAATTGGTGACAACAGTATATTATGGCCAGGCGCGGTAGTTCGCGAACGATGCCAGATCGGAAGTGATTGCATTTTACATCCCAATTCGACCATTGGCGCGGATGGTTTCGGTTTCAGGCCGGATCCGAAAGGCGGGCTGGTTAAAATTCCGCAGATCGGGACCGTGATCCTTGGAAATGGTGTCGAGATTGGCGCCAATTCAAGTGTCGATCGAGGAAAATTCAGCGCAACAGTCCTGGGCGATGGTTGTAAGATTGACAATTTGGTGCAGATTGGCCATAACAGTCGGTTAGGCCGATTTTGCATTATGGCTGGAAACAGCGGACTGGCAGGATCGGTGACTTTGGGCGACGGCGTAATGGTTGGTGGAAGCGCGTCAATTAAAGACCACCTCACAATTGGCGACGGTGCCATCGTCGGAGCGGGGTCTGGAGTTGCTGCCGATGTGGCTGCCGGCACGGTCGTCCTGGGATATCCTGCAGTAGAAGCCCGAAGTGCTCTTAAACAATGGGCTGTGTTGAAAAGGCTGGCAAAGGAATCGTAAGACTTTCTACAGAAATAGGCTCAACATGTAATATGTTATTGCTGCCAGTACCGCCGATACCGGGATCGTAAGTACCCATGCCCAAATCAGACTAACGGTCACGCCCCATCTTACGGCCGAAACCCGTTTTGTCAGGCCCGTACCGATGATCGAACCTGTGATCGTATGCGTGGTACTTACCGGCACTTTGAGGTGTTCGGTCAGATATAGCGTTAGTGCTCCGGCTGTTTCTGCCGCAACTCCTTCGAATGAAGTGACCTTGGTGATTTTTGAGCCCATGGTTTTTACGATTTTCCAACCACCACTCAGTGTTCCGACAGCAATAGCCGAATAACATGCCAATGGTATCCAGGTCGGCATGACGCCAATGGTATCTCCCTGAGGTAA